>DDKG01000093.1 GCA_002339265.1 Massilia sp. UBA2604
TACCGGCCCCTGATGTGGATGTCCGACCTGCTGGTCTTCGTCTGCAAGAACCAGCGCTCGTACTGGGAGACCCAGCGGGTCCGGGCGCGCAGTTCGCAGGTGGTGCACAACGGCGTCGACCTCGGCCGCTTCCGTAACGACTTCGGACAGGCGCAGATCGGCGCTTTCCGGCGCCGGAACGGCTTCGCCGGTCATGACTACGTGGTCGGCGTGTGCGGCATCCTGCGCCAGGAGAAAGGGCACCAGGATCTGCTGCGCGCGCTCCACATGGCGCGCGCGGCCGGCACCTGCGCCAAGTGCCTGATGATCGGGGACGGTCCCATGCGGCCGGCGATCGAATCCACGATCGAGAGCCTGGGCCTGACCGGGGACGTGGCGATCACGGGCGTGCTGCCCGACGTGCGGCTTGCCATCGCCTCGTGCGACGTGATCGTGGTGCCTTCGCATAACGAGACGTTCTCGATCGCCGCGCTCGAGGCGATGGCCCTGGGCAAGCCCCTGATCATGGCCGACGTGGGCGGCGCCTCGGAGCAGGTCGAGCACTCGGGCAACGGCTACCTGTATCCCAAGGCCGACGTGGCCGCGCTGTCCGACCGCATCCGGCGCATGGCCGATCCCGGCTGCCGCAGCGCGTTCGGCGCCGCCAGCCTGCGCAAGGTGATCAGCGAATTCTCGCTGACCCGGATGGTGGACGCCTACGCGCGCGAACTCAGCGACCTGGCGCGCCACTGATATGGCAGGCGCCAGTTCCGCCATGGGAGTGAGCCGGTCGGCGGCGTTCCTGACCGCCGGCGCGATGGTCGAATTCGCCTTGCAGTTCCTGCTGCCCGTGATCCTGGTGCGCCAGCTCGACGCCGACACCTTCGGCCAGTACCGCTTCCTGACCCTGATGCTGGGCACGGCGCTGGCGCTGGCGCCGGCCTTCATGCCCCAGGCGCTGTACTACTTCCTCCCGCGTGCCGGCGGCCGGCAGCTGACGGTGATCGGCAACGCCGTCGTCTACCTGGCCTGCATGGGCCTGGTAGTGGCCCTGCTCGCGAGCCGGGCCAGTCCGCTCGCTGGCGAGCTGTTGCGCGCGCTGCACGAGGCCACGCACGGCCTGTCGGCCGTGTACCTGGGCCTGTCGGTGCTGCTCTCGATCGTGACCACGCTGGCGATCGCCGAGGGCCGCATCCTGTGGCATTGCAGTACCGAGCTGGCGCTGGCCCTGCTGCGCACCGCGCTGGTGGCCCTGGCGGCAACTGTGGCGCACGACATCGCCTGGGTGGTGGCGGCGCTGGTGCTCGACGCCACGCTGCGGCTGGCGGTGCTGGCGGCCTACTTGCTCACGCGGCCGGGCGGCGCGCGCCTGCGCTGCGAGCCGGCGGGGCTGCTGATGCAATTGCGCTATGCGCTGCCGTTCGCCGCCGGCGGCAGCCTGTTCGCCATGCGGGCCCAGGCCGACGGCTGGATCGCCGCCTGGCTCATGCCCTCGCACCTCTTTGCCGCCTTCACCATCGGCGCCGTGGTGCTGCCGGTCGCCACGCTGATCCGCCAGCCGATCAACAGCGCCATGCTGCCGCACCTGAACCGCGCCTTCGCCGCCGGCGCCCGCGCCGACGTGCATGCGCTGCTGATCAAGGGCAACGGGGCGGCGGCGCTGCTGCTGGCGCCGCTGGCCGGCGCACTGTTCCTGCTGGCGCCCGAGATCGTGGCGCTGGTGTACACCGAGCGCTATCTGGCGGCGATCCCGGTGATGCGGATGTATCTGTTGCTGGTCGCGCTGCAGTCGGTGGCGGTCGGCTTCGCAATGCCGGCGCTCGATATGGGCCGGCTGGCGCTGCGGATCAATCTTGCCGGGCTGACTCTGTCCGCCACCCTGAGCGTGGCCGGTGCGCACTGGTTCGGCCTGGCCGGGGCGGCGCTCGGCAGCGTGGCCGCCTTCGCGCTGTGCGAACTGGCCAATGCGCGCGCCGTGGGGAAAGTGCTGGGCCGGCCCTGGCGCGCGATGTTTCCGCTGCGGCTGGCGGGGCTGGTGCTGGGGGCCTGCGTGGCGGGCATCCTGCTGGCCGAATGGTATGCGCCGGCGTTCGGCGCCGGCCCCTGGCAGGCCCTCGGGGGCAAGCTGGGCGTGTACGCGGCCGTGGCGCTGGCGCTGTTCGCCGCCTGTGGCGGCCTGGGAGAGCTGCGCCGCCTGTGCGCGCCGTTCGCCGTTGCCGGCGTGGCGCCGGTCGCGGCGCGGCCGCCATCGGTGTGACGGTCGCCATTTCCGGAGCGCGTACGTACCCTTTTAACCCGTTTCAGCGTCGGCCGGGGGCGCTGGAAGCACACATTCCGCTTGCTGAGTTACCAATCGCCTTGATTTAGCTCAGCAAGGAACGTGTTTATCGCGCTAGGGTAATGATTGCAGGGCTGCCTTCAAGCGCTTAAATAATCGCACGGCATGTCGCTGTGCCGGTTCAACCGAGGGAACAGCATGGGCAAGAACGAGATCCTGACACCTGAAGCGGCGCCGTCACCGACACAGTTGGACAGGTACGATTCCGGTCCCGCGCTGGCGCCGTTCAGGCTGGGGGAACATGTCGGGGTGATGGTGCGCCACCGGCTGTTCATCGCGCTGGTGACGCTGTCGGTGGCGGCGCTGGGCACCCTGTATGCCCTGGCGCGGCCGCCGTCCTACACGGCCAACCTGCTCATCGAAGTCACCGACATGCGCTCGTCCGAGCCGCGCACGCTGCTCGGCCATGCCACGCCGGGCTCGGCGTACAAGCGCGCCATGTCCGAAGCCGAACTGCTGCGCTCGCGCGCCATCATCGGGGTGGCCGCGGCGCGCCTGAGGCTGGACGTGGTGGCCGAGCCGCGCTACTTTCCGGCGATCGGCAAGCCGCTGGCGCGCTGGAACGCGCGTCATGGCGTGGCGCCGGAGTCTTATGGCGGCTACGCCTGGGGCGCCGAGGGCATCCAGGTGGGCGAGCTGGCGGTGCCGCCCGATCTGCTCGACCAGCCGTTCGTTCTCACGCGCCTCGACCGCGAGCGCTACACCTTGCGCATCGCGGACGGTGGGCGCGCCTTTGTCGGCCGGGTCGGCTCGCCCCTGGTGGCGGCGCAGGGCGGCGGCAGCGTGCGCCTGACGGTCGACGCGCTGGAGGGCGCGCCGGGCGCCACCTACCTGGTGGCGCGGCGCCCGCTCGCGGCGGTGATCGAGGAGATCGGCGCCGCGCTGGACATTGCCGAGCTCGGCAAGGACACCGGCGTCCTCAGCGTGCGGCTCGAGGGAGCCGAGCCGCGCCGGATCGCGGCCGTCCTCAACGAAATCGGCAATGTCTATATGGAGCATGTGCGCAGCCAGAAAGCGAGCGAGTCGACCGGTTCGATGGACGTGCTGCGCGCGCGCCTGCCGGCGCTGCGCCAGCGGGTGGCGGCGGCCGAGGAGCGCTACGAATCCTACCGCCGCCAGCACGGCGCCGCGGACGTTGCCGAGGATACCCGCCTGGCGCTCGGCCGCCTGTCCGCGACCCGCGAGCAACTGGCCCAGCTGCAGCGCAGGCGCGCCGAGCTCGGCGTGCGCTTCGGGGACCGGCATCCCGAGCTGCTGGCGCTCGACCGGCAGCTCGACGGGGCGCGCCAAGAGATTGCCGGCCTCGAGGCAGAGACCGGCCGCCTGCCCGCCGTGGCGACCGAGCTCGAGCGGCTGGTGCGCGACCTGAAGGCCGAAACCGACCTGTACAACTCGGTGCTGCGCCGGACCGAGGAACTCGACGTCGACGCGGGAGACCGCTCCAGCAATGTCAGGATCGTGGACGAGGCGGTGGCGCCCACGAAGCCGGCCGGTTCGCGCAAGGCCATCGTCGCACTTTCCATCGTGCTCGGCCTGTTCTTCGGCACTTGCGGGGCTTTCTTCCTGACCTTGCGCCAGCGGCTGCGCCAGCAGCTGCCGGCCTGAGCGGAAGGGATGACAGGCATGCGCCGCATCGCACGCATCGGGACCGTCGTGCTGGCCGCCAGCGCGCTGTGCCTGCTGCGCCTCGCCCTCGTGCTGTTGGGCACCCTGGTGTACCTGTTGCTGCTGCCGGGCGTGATCGCCATGAAGCGCGGCTATCCCCATGTGGACCGGGTCTTCCTGTGGTGTGCGCTGCTGGGCTGGACCGGGGCGGCCTGGGTCGCGGCCCTGGTGTTTGTCCTGACGCGGCGCGCAAGCCCCGTGCGTAGCTGCGCGCTGCCTCCCTAACCGCGCACGCCCACCAGCTTGTGCACCAGCTCCGACGAGGTCGATGCCGCGAATTTGCGCATCAGGCTGGCCCGGTGCATTTCCACGGTACGCGGGCTCAGGCCGGTATCGCGCGCGATCATCTTGCTCGTCTTTCCTTCCACCAGCAACGCCGCGATCTCGCGCTCGCGTGGAGTCAGTTGCGCCGTCACCGGCCGTTTTTCGCTGACGTCCTCGAAGGTCCAGACGCCGGCGCCCAGGGGCAGGGCCGGGTCCAGCGCGCGGCCGGTCACGTGGCACCAGAACAGTTCCCCGCTGGCGCGGCGCATGATGCGCTCGTCCGAATAGCGGCCCCTGGTATTCATGATGGGAATGATGCGGTCGCCGGTGCGCAGGAATTCGTCCATCGTCGGGTACAGCACGCTGAACGACAGGCCTTGCAGGTGGCCCGGCGGATAGCCGAACATCTCCGCCAGCGCGCCGTTGCAGGTCTGGATTACGCGATCGAGCGACACGCACATGCCGACCGGCGCGTGCTGGAAGATCATCTCGTAATCGATGCCCGACGCATGGTGGTTTTGATGGTTCATCTGATGCAGATCGACAGCCGTTTTCATTCGCGGTGCTATGTGTTGGGATTGGCCGTAGTTCTACGGTATTGTGCTTTGTTGTCACGTATTCTATGCTGAGAGTCTACTCAGTAGTACAGAAGAGCTTTGGCTTAACCTATAAAAGGGACGGGTATGAATAAAGTTTATCCTGACGCGCGCGCGGCCCTGGCCGGCATCGTGCAAGACGGCCAGACCATCGCCGTGGGCGGCTTCGGCCTGTGCGGCATTCCAGAGGCATTGATCGCGGCGCTGCGCGATTCGGGCGCCAAGAACCTCACCGCCATTTCCAACAACGCCGGCGTGGACGGCTTCGGTCTGGGCCAGTTGCTGGAAACGCGCCAGATCAAGAAGATGATCTCGTCCTACGTGGGCGAAAACAAGGAATTCGCGCGCCAGTTCCTGGCCGGCGAACTCGAACTCGAGTTCACGCCGCAGGGCACCCTGGCCGAGAAGCTGCGCGCCGGCGGCGCCGGCATTCCGGCCTTCTTCACCAAGACCGGCTACGGCACCATCGTCGCCGAGGGCAAGGAGACCCGCGAGTTCAACGGCGAGCACTATGTGATGGAACACGCCCTGTTCCCCGACGTGTCCCTGGTCAAGGCCCATATGGCCGACCGCGCCGGCAACCTGGTGTTCCGCAAGACCGCGCGTAACTTCAATCCGAACGTCGCCATGGCAGGCAAGGTCTGCATCGTGGAAGTCGAACAACTGGTCGAGATCGGCGAGATCGATCCGGACCAGGTGCACCTGGCCAGCATCTTCGTGCACCGCATCGTCCACAATCCGACGCCCGAGAAGCGCATCGAACAGCGCACCGTGCGTACCTGAACCAACGAATTCGGAGACTAGAACATGGCATGGACTCGTGATGAAATGGCCGCGCGCGCGGCCCGGGAGCTGCAGGACGGCTTCTATGTGAACCTGGGCATCGGCTTGCCGACCCTGGTCGCCAACTATGTACCGAAGGATATCGAGGTCTTCCTGCAGTCCGAGAACGGCTTGCTGGGCATCGGCCCGTTCCCCACCGAAGCAGAAGTCGACGCCGACCTGATCAACGCCGGCAAGCAGACCGTCACGGCGCTGCCCGGCTCGGCCTATTTCAGCTCGGCCGATTCCTTCGGCATGATTCGCGGCGGCAAGATCAACCTGGCGATCCTGGGCGCCATGCAGGTGTCGGAACACGGCGATCTGGCCAACTGGATGATTCCAGGCAAGATGGTGAAAGGCATGGGCGGCGCGATGGACCTTGTGGCCGGCGTCAAGCGCGTGGTGGTCGTGATGGAACACGTCGCCACCGCCAAGGACGGCAGCACCAGCCACAAGATACTCAAGAAATGCGACCTGCCTCTCACCGGCGTGGGCGTGGTCGACCGCATCATCACCGACCTCGGCGTCATTGACGTGACCGACACCGGCCTCAAGGTGGTCGAGTTGGCGCCGGGCGTGAGCCGCGACGAGATCGTGGCCGCCACCGGCTGCGAGCTGGACGTGTCGGCTGCCTGACGGTAACCCTTGAACGCAAAAAAGGCGCTGGAAGTCCAGCGCCTTTTTCGTATCGTCTCCCGCCGCTACGATTTCGCGGCTTCGTCAGCGCGCCACACGTAGTCCGTCTCCGTCCATTGCTCCTTCGGCGCACCGTTCACGGTGCCCGGCTGGAACCTGCACTTGGCCAGCGCCGCGCGCGCCGCTTCGTCTAGCGAGGCGTTGCCGCTGGTCTTGCGCACCACCGCTTCACGCACCGTGCCATCGGCCCTCACCAGGAAGGCGACGGTGACCGTGCCTTCGACCTTGGCGGCCAGCGCTTGCGCGGGATACTCCGGCTTGCGGCACGACCTGGCATTCATGACCGGCTCGGTGGTGACACTGTCCGGCATGTCGGCGAAGGGATTGACCGGCCCTGTCTGGGTGCAGCCGGCCAGCACCGTGGCCGCCAGTCCCATGGCGAGGATCGATGCACTGGACTTCCCTGACCGGCCTGGAAGGGCGGGGACGCGCTCCTTGAATCGCATTACTTGTCCTTTTCTCTCATTTAGAAACCCAGACGTACTGTACCTCAGTCCACTGCTCGGTAGGTTTGCCATTGACCGTGCCGGGGTTGAACGTGCACTTGGCCAGCGCCGTGCGGGCCGCCTCGTCCAGCGAGGTGTCGCCGCTCGACTCGCGCAAGGCGGTGTCTCGCACCGCCCCTTCGGCGCTGACCAGGAAGCCAAGGGTCACCGTGCCTTCGATATTGCGCGCCAGCGCCTCGGCCGGGTATGTCGGCCGCTCGCAGGAATCGAATTGCGCGATCGGCCTATTGGCGATGCTGTCGGTCTTGACGGTGACCGGGCTCGATGCCGGCGTCTGGGCGCAGCCGGCCAGGCCGGCCAGCGCGAAGCCCAGCACCGGGATCGCAGCTTTCCAGTTCAATGCTTCGGTATCGGGACGAACCAGGTGTTTGATGCGTGACATGAGATCTCCTCCGTTGGCCGCCTGGGCCAGGTGGTGGTTGGAGAACTGGAGTTTTTCCAGTTCGGAAAGGGCCAGGGCCAGGCGCCGCGGTTCGCCCAGCTGCCGGGCCGCGATAGCGTCGGCGATCCGTTCCCGTTCGACGCGGATGCGGCGCGAGATCCACCAGACCGCCGGGTGGTAGAACAACAGCGATTCAATGACGTTCTGGAGCAGGTTGACCAGGTAGTCGTGACGCCCGATGTGGGCCAGTTCGTGCGCCAGCAGTGCTTCCAGCAGATGCGGCGGCATCGTGGTGACCAGCGATGCCGGCACCAGCACGACCGGGCGCCACCAGCCGGCCGTGACCGGACTGGACAAGCCGTCGACGACGCGCAGGCGGACCGGACGCGCCAGGCCGAACTGGGTGGCGAGCCGGTCGACGCGCGCCTGCCACGCCGGATCGCGGGCTTCGTGCGTGGCCGCGCGCCGCACCCACAGCAGTCCGGCGATCATGCGCAGCGCCAGGAACAGCGCACACAGCGCCCAGGCGCCCACGATCCAGCCCAGGTTGCGCCGGAACATGTCGCTCCAGCCGCCGTCCTGGGCCACGCCCTCGGCGGCCCCGGCCAGCACGATCGCGAAGCCGCCCTCAAAGCCGCTGTCCCCGCTCAGGCGAATGAACAGTTCGGTCGCCGGCCATGCCAGGCACAGCAGCAGCCCGATGCAGGCGACGAGATAGCGCGTCTCCGGCCGCGCCTTGCGCAGCAGGGCGAGGGCGAGCGCGGTCTGGCAACCGACCAGCGTACCCTGCCAGCTGAAATGCACCAGCGTCCAGCCGATGGCATTGACGATCTCGGCAGCGCTCATCGCTTGTCCTCGTCTTTCAGCAGTTGCTCGATCTCGTCGCGTTCCTTTTTCGAGATGCCGCTTTTCAGCGCGGCCAGCACCAGCGCCTTGGCCGAGCCCGAGAAGGCGCGCTGCATCAGGTCTTGCAGCAGATTGGTCTGCAGGGCGTCGCGTTCATGGACCGGCGCATACACGTGGGAGCGTTCGCTCTCGTCGCGGCTGAGCAGTCCCTTGCCGTGCATGACCTGCATCAGGCGCAAGACCGTGGCATAGGTGACGTCGGGACGTTGCGGGAGCATCGCCTCGTGCACCTGCTTGGCGGTAGCCGCGCCGAGTGGCCACAGCACTTGCAGCAGGTCGAGTTCGGCGGGCGTGGGCTTGGGAGCGTCGGGGGAGCGCGGCATGACATGACCTCGTCTGTTCAGGATGAATCTAGATTATCCTGTCTAGATCGCGATGTCTACATCGATTCGCGCTTTCATGCGGGGCGGGTAGGGCGAGGGAATGCCGCGCTGGAGGCCGGTCAGGACTGGCGGGGCGCGGCGCCGAATTTCTCGATCGTTTCCAGCAGCACCCTGGCGCGGAAAGGCTTGAGAATGACGCGACTGATGTTGCGCTCGCGCAGCGCACTCAGCAGTTCAGCGGTGGCCTGCTCGGCCATGATGGCGATCGGCATCGCCTTGCCCGGCATGTCGTCGGCGCGCAGGCGGTCGATCAGGCCCAGGTCGTATTGGCGGTCGGCGCCACGACCGATGCAGTCGACGGCGACCACGGCGCCGTGGAAGGTGCGCGAGCGCAGCATGCGCAGCGCGGCGTCGTTGCTGGCCGCTTCATGCACCTGGCTCATGCCGAGGCTGCGCGCCGTTATGACCACGGTGCGGCGCAACATCGGCTCCGGTTCGACCAGCAGGATGTGGCTGTCAGGCATCGTGCTGTCCCTCCGTGCGCGTCAGTTCCATCACCGCCAGGTCGCGCAAGGTGCCGAGGATGCCCAGGTCGAGCGCGTCGAGCGTGCGCGGCCGGCGGTCGATCAGGCACAGCGTACCCAGCCGCAGGCCTGAGGGCAGGGTCAATGGCGCCCCGGCATAGAAGCGGATATGCGGCGCCCCCGTCACCAGCGGGTTGTCGGCGAAGCGCGGGTCTTGAAGCGCGTCCTCGACCACCATGACGTCGTCGCGCAGGATGGCGTGCGAACAGAAGGAGATGTCGCGGCCGGTCTCGCACACTTCGGTGCCGACTATGGCCTTGAACCACTGGCGCTCGGTATCGAGCAGCGTGACCAGGACGATCGGCATGTCGAATTCGCTGGCGGCGAATTGCGCGATCTTGTCGAAGCGTTCCTCGGGCGGGGTGTCGAGGATCAGCAAGTCGTACAGGGCGGCGAGGCGGGCGGTCTCGTTGTCGGGTTTGGCGGCAATCTGCATCGTGGACGCGGTCGTCAATCGGGATAGGCGCAATATAGCAGACCGCTCGCAGGTATAAAACGCAGCCATAAAATGCAGGCATAAAAAAACCGTGTCACGAGGACACGGTTTTTTTGAGGACAACCAGTGAGGGATTACGCCGCTTCGCGCACTTCCTTCAGGCTGTTCTGGTCTTCGACATGCACGCGGCCGCTCAACACGTCGTCCATGCGCGCCGAATCCAGTTCTTTTTCCCACTTCGACACCACGACAGTCGCGACGCCGTTGCCGATGAAGTTGGTCAGTGCGCGCGCTTCGCTCATGAAGCGGTCGATGCCGAGGATCAGCGCCATGCCGGCCACGGGAATCGTCGGCACCACGGCCAGGGTCGCGGCCAGGGTGATGAAGCCGGCGCCGGTGATGCCCGATGCGCCTTTTGAGGTCAGCATCGCCACCAGCAGGATGGTCAGTTCCTGGGTCAGGGTCAGGTCGGTATTGGTTGCCTGCGCCACGAACAGCGCCGCCATCGTCATGTAGATATTGGTGCCGTCCAGGTTGAACGAGTAGCCGGTCGGAACGACCAGGCCGACCACTGGCTTCGAGCAGCCCAGTTTTTCCAGCTTGCGCATCAGGTTCGGCAGGGCGCTTTCCGACGACGAGGTGCCCAGCACGATCAGCAGTTCTTCCTTGATGTACTTGATGAATTTGAAGATCGAGAAGCCGGTGAACTTGGCGATGGCGCCGAGCACGACGAACACGAACAGTGCGCAGGTCAGGTAGAACGAACCCATCAGCTTGGCCAGCGGCACGAGCGATTCCAGGCCGTATTTGCCGATGGTGAAGGCCATCGCGCCGAAGGCGCCGATCGGGGCGACTTTCATGACGATATTGACGATGCCGAAGATCACGTGGGCGATGTCGTCGATGAACTTGGTCACCGGACGGCCGCGTTCGCCCATCATCGACAGTGCGAAGCCGAACAGGATCGCGATCAGCAGGACTTGCAGGATATTACCGGTTGCAAACGCATCCACGAACGTGGTCGGGATGATGTGCATGATGAACTCGGTCGTGGTCTGGGCATGCGCATTGGTGGTGTATTGCGCAATCGAGCTCGAATCGAGGTGGGCCGGATCGACGTTGAAGCCGGCGCCCGGCTTGGCCAGGTTGGCGACGACGAGGCCGATGGCCAGTGCGAAGGTCGACACGACTTCGAAATAGATCAGCGCCTTGCCGCCGACGCGGCCGATCTTCTTCATGTCCTGCATCCCGGCGATGCCGGCGACGACGGTACAGAAGATCACGGGGGCGATGATCATCTTGATCAGTTTGATGAAGCCGTCTCCCAATGGCTTCATCGCGGTGCCCAGTTCGGGGTAGAACACCCCCAGCAGAACGCCGAGAACAATGGCGATCAGCACCTGGACGTACAGTACTTTATAAAAAGGCTTCTTCATGGCAACTCTTCAACGAGGTTGGTGGTTGTTCCATGTTGGAGCAATCGTTCCCTGCGGGCTATTGTGGAAATCCGCATGCTGCACTGCACCAGGGCAGCGCGGAAAATCACGCACCTCAGCGGTGCAGCAGGGAGGAAGAGCGAGTGGCGTGTTTGCCATGCCACTTCTGGCAGGGAATAAGGACTAGCTTGAGAGGGGCAGTGCTGCGCGGCGCCACGCGCCCGGCCCCACGCCATGACTGCGCTTGAAGACGCGGTTGAACGCCGCCTCGGACTGGTAGCCGACCGCCTCGCCGATCGCGGCAATCGGCCGCGTGTCGCGCGCCAGCCACTGCGCCGCCTGGGCCATGCGCAATTGCAGCAGCGCATCGAGCGGCGTCGTGCCCGCCAGCTGGCGGAACAGGCGCGCGAAGGTGGCGCGCGACATGAAGCAGGCCGCGGCCAGTTCTTCCACCAGCCAGGAACGCTCCAGCTGCGCCAGCATCAGGCGCAGCGCCGGGCCCAGCCTGCGGTCGGCCAGCACCGCCAGCAGGCCGGGCGTGGTCGGGCTGTCGTCGAGCCACGCGCGCAGCAATAGCGTGAACAGCGCGCCGGACAGTTGCGCGACCACGGCGGCGGCGCCGGGGCGCGCGCTGTCGGCCTCGCTGCGCAGCATCGTCACCAGCGCCAGCAGGCCGGCGAAGTCGGGGCGCGTCGATGCCTGCACGACGATCATCGCGGGCAGCGCCGGCTGCAGGATGCGGCGCGCGCCGTCGTCGAACACGAACTGGCCGCACAGGATGCCGGTCGGCGCGCCTTCGCCGCCATTCGACAGCCGGCGCAGCGGTTCGGGGCCGGGCACATCGACCAAGGGGCGGGCCTGCTCCGGCGGCCCCGCATGCAGCCGGTGCGCGCCGCCCTGCGGGAACACAACGATGTCGCCGGCGGAGAGGACGATCCGCTCGCCCGCCGGCGTGTCGACGGCGGCTTCGCCCTCGACGATCAGGTGATAGGGCGCCACGCCGGCGCCCGCCGCGGGCTGCTCCAGCACC
>DDKG01000092.1 GCA_002339265.1 Massilia sp. UBA2604
TTCGTCAACCCCTCATTTCGCCTCGTCGCAGTTCTCACTGCTGACCTCATCACGCTAACCGTTTGATTTGGCTTGCGTTTTCGGTCAGTGCCGAAGCGGAGGCGAACTATAGCAAACCAACTGCAGAGTCCGCAAGAGGGTGCAAAAGAAAGTATGACGGCTACAACAGCCAGTCGATCGGCAGCCACGACAGCGCCTTCACCGCCGCCCGCTTGAACCAGCTCGTGCCAGGCTCCTTCTCGTGCCGGATCACCTGCTCGCCGCGCCGCTCGAGCCAGATCACCGAACCCCGCTCATCGAGCTTCACTTCATAGGCGCGCGTCGGCAAGGTCCGGTCCAGCGTCTCGGTCAGGCGCGTGGCCAGCGCCGGACTGTCGATGACCATTCCCATTTCGGTATTCAGGTGAATGGAGCGCTGGTCAAAATTAAAGGAGCCGACGAATACTCGGTCCCCGTCCACGCCAAAGGTCTTGGCATGCAGGCTGGCGTCCGAACTGCCGATCCCGCTGCCGCTGCCGCGCTTCTCGCGCGACGGCTCGTCGGTCGCTTCGCGGCGCAACTCATACAGGGTCACTCCTGCCTCGAGCAGGGGTTTGCGCCATTTGGCATAACCGGCATGCACCGCCGCGACGTCGGTTGCTTCCAGCGAATTGGTCAGTATCCTGGTCCGGGCGCCCTTTTTGGCCAGGTCGACGAAGGCTGCCGTTCCCTCCGGGCCGGGAACGAAATACGGGGAGACCAGGTCCAGGCTGCGCCGCGGTTCGCCGAGAATGTCCTTCAGTTTGAAAGCGATATTCGCTTCCGGCACCGCCGTCCCCATCACCTTGGCCGGATCGTCGCTGACGAATCTGGCGCGCGCCCATTCCAGCGGCAAGCTCCCGCCCACCAGTTGCTCGAGGAATGCGGAACGCTTGATCGCTTCTATATAAGCCTGCGCCTCGGCATCGGGTTTCAGGGCCGATGCGGCATCGGCAACCGGCGCCAGCAGCGCCAGCGGATAGGCCGACGGGCTGTTCCAGTACAAGTCGAAATCGTCCGACACGGCGCGCACGACCGGCCCGGCGGCAATGACGTCCAGATCGGCGAACGAAATTTCGCCCGCGGCGCCGAAATACTCGTCGCCCACATTGCGCCCGCCAATGATCGTGACCTGGTTATCGGCGGTGAACGATTTATTGTGCATGCGCCGGTTCAGGCGCATGAAATCGGCGGCCATGCCGACCGCCCGCAGCGAGCGGATGCCGTTCGGATTGAACAGCCGCACTTCGATCTTCGGATGGGCATCGAGCGCGGCCAGCGCCTCATCGAGGCCGGCCGTATTGTTATCGTCCAGCAGGAGGCGCACCCGCACGCCGCGCTCGGCCGCGTTCCTGAGCGCGTCGAACATCAGCATGCCGGTGGTGTCGTTACGCCATATATAGTACTGGACGTCCAGGCTGCGGTCGGCAGCCTGCGCCAGCACCGCGCGCGCGGCAAAGGCGTCGCGCCCATCCGCCAGGGCGTGGATGCCCGCCAGACCGGGGTGGGCCATCGTCAGGGGCATGAGCGCCTTGCCGAGACGGGTATCGTCGGTGTCGACAATGGCCGTGCTGGCCACCCTGCCCTCCAGCGGCGGCAGCGACGAGCAACTCGACAGCGCCAGGGACAGCGCCAGTAGCGCCCCCGGCAATACCAGCCACACCCTGCGCGCGCCCATCGATCAAAGCCCTTCGAAGTTCGGCTTGCGCTTTTCGAGGAAGGCCGACATGCCTTCTTTCTGGGCAGGCGTGCCGAAACCGGCGTGGAAATAGCGGCGCTCGTAGGCCACGCCCTGGCTCAGGGTGGTCTCGTAGGCCTGGTTGACACAATCCTTGATCTGCATCGCCACCGACACCGGCATCTCGGCGATGCCCTGGGCGATCTTGATCGCCTCATCCATCACCTCGGCCGCCGGATACACACGCGACACCAGCCCGGTGCGTTCGGCCTCGGCGGCGTCGATCATGCGCGTGGTGAGCAGCATGTCCATCGCCTTCGACTTGGAAATCGCGCGCGGCAGGCGCTGGGTGCCGCCGGCACCCGGGGTGACGCCGACCTTGATCTCGGGCTGGCCGAACCTGGCGCTGTCGGCCGCGATCAGAAAATCGCACATCATCGCCAGCTCGCAGCCGCCGCCCAGGCAATAGCCCGACACCACGCCGATCACCGGCTTGCGGATGTCGAGGATGTGTTCCCAGTTACGTCCAATATAGTTATTGCCGTAGGTTTCCTGGTAATCGTAATTGGCCATGGCGGCGATGTCGGCGCCTGCCGCGAACGCCTTGTCGCTGCCCGTCAGCACGATCACATTAACCGCCGGATCCTTGTCGAACTTGCGCAGGGCGTCGCCCAGCTCGTTCATCATATTGTCGTTCAGCGCATTCATCGCCTTCGGACGGTTCAGGCGGACCACGGCCACCTTGCCATGGTTCTCGATCAACAGGTCAGCATATTCCATATCACACCCTTAATTGGTTAATCACGACTCTGCGATTCTAGCGCTTTACGCACGCGTCAAGTCGAGCGGGTTGTTGAGTCAAGGTAGATACGCTGCAAATGATTTGGCGGACGCATGCCTAGCGGGCCATCTCCGGCGCCGCAGTCCTGGGCAGCAGCACCCACAGCGAACCCTGTTGCTTCATCAGGCCCGCATTCTCGGTAGCCTCCGGGCCGAAGCCGAAGAAGAAGTCGGCCCGCACCGCCCCGCGGATGGCGCCGCCCACGTCCTGTCCCATCACCAGGCGCTGCAGCGGCGCGCCATCCTTCGGCAAGGTGGTCGACAGCCAGACCGGCGCGCCCAGCGGCAGGATGCTGCGGTCGATCGCGATCGAGCGGCCTGGTGTAAGCGGCACGTTCAGCGCACCGCGTGGTCCGGCGTTCGGATCGGTCACCTTCTGCTCGGTGAAGAAGATATAGCTGGCGTTCACGTTCAGCACTTCCTGGCGGCGCGACGGATTGGCCGCCAGCCAGGCGCGGATCGACTGCGCCGACACCTGGTCGGGCGTGTAGATGCCCTGCTCCACGAACCAGCGCCCGATCGCTTTATACGGATGGCCGTTCTGGTCGGCATAGCCGACGCGCACGGTTTCGCCGCTGTCGAGCTGCACCCGGCCCGAGCCCTGCACCTCGAGGAAGAACGCCTCCACCGGATCGTTCACCCACAGCAGTTCCCTGCCCTTCAGCGGCGCACGGTCGATCTCGGCGCGGCTGTGATAAGGCACCAGGGTCTTGCCGGACAGCCGCCCGCGCAGGCGCCGGTTCTGCAGGTCCGGGTAGATGGCGCCCAGGTCGACCGTGATCAGGTCGTCCGGCACCCGGTACAAGGGGGTCTGGTAAGCGCCGCCGCGCTTGCGCGAACCGTACAGCATCGCCTCGTAATAACCGGTGACCATGCCGGTATCGCTGCCGTCGGGATTGCGCACCTGATTGGGCACGAAGTAGGTCTCGAAGAAGCGCCGCACCGCCGCCGCATCGCCGGCATCGACCGAGCGCGCCGCCGCGCATGGCGTCTTCCACTCGGCCGCGCGCGAGGCCAGCACGCTGCACGACTGCTGGAAAGCCGGCCAGGCCTGGCGCACGTCGTCCTGCTGCCAGCCGGGCAGCGCCTCGAAGCTCACCGGCGTGAGCGGCGGGGTCGGTGCGGGAGGCGGCTCGGGCGCCGGCGCCGGCTGTTCAGCGGGAGGCGCCGGCGGCACCACCACCGGCCCCACCGGCGGCGGCATCGTGATGGGCGGCTGCTCCGGCTGCGGCGTCGTCGAGCAGGCGCTCAGCAGGCAGACGACGGCGATCAGGGAAGGTACACT
>DDKG01000094.1 GCA_002339265.1 Massilia sp. UBA2604
CTCGACCAGCTTTTCCCAGACCGAGATGTTCAGCGCGCCGGCATCGACCTTGCCGCCCGCCACAGCCGCCACGGTCGCATCATGCGCGCCCGAGAAAGCGATGCGCTTCAGGTCGGTGTCCGGGTTGATCTTGGCTTGCAGCAGGAAGGAGCGCGGCATCAGGTGGCCCGAGGTCGACGATTCCGAACCGAAGGCCAGGGTCTTGCCCTTCAGGTCTTCCAGCTTGGTGATGCCTGGCACGGTCGTGATGAAGACCGAGCGGAATTTCTCGTCTTCCTCGCGCTGCACCAGCGGGGTCACCTGGCCCTTGCTGCGCACATTGGCTTGCACGAAGGTGAAGCCGCCGAACCAGACCATGTCGATCTTGCGGTTGATCAGGCCTTCGACGGAAGCGGCGTAGTCGGTCACCGGAGTAAACTCGACCTTCAGGCCGGTGGCCTTGGCCAGGTATTCGCCCAGCGGCTTGAACTTGCGCTGCAGTTCGGTAGGCGATTCGTCGGGGATGGCCGAGACGCGCAGCACGCCATTGCTCTGGGCTGAAGCTGCGCCGGCGATCAGCATCGAGCCTGCGACGGCGGCGCACAGGGTTTTCAGGACGTGACGGCGAATGGACATGGTCATGGTGGTCTTTATTAGTGGTTAATCGGACGGAATGACGAATTATAAAGGGTCATCATTCCACCCGGCAAAAACAGTAGACGAATTGCTGCGTCGTACCGAAGGGCGTCTGGTGCAGCTCAGTCGTGCTCTCCACCAGGCGGAACGCCGGACCGAACTCATCGTGCAAGCCTGCCGCGTCGTAGCGCACGATGTCCAGGCCGCTGCATTTGGTCGGGCCTTCGGGGCCGAAGGTGGCAACGATCACGCTGCCGCCCGGGCGCATGGCGCGCGCCACTTGCCGTACGTATGCCGCCCGCTGCTCGCGTTCAAGCAAAAAGTGGAACACGGCGCGGTCGTGCCAGACGTCGTAGCGCTGCTCCGGCAAGGTCGTCTGCGTGATGTCGGCGACCCGCCAGTCGACCCCGTCGGCCGCGGCGCCCAGGCGCCCGCGGGCGACCCGGATGGCCTCGGCCGAGATATCCAGCACCGACACGTCGGTATAGCCGCGCGCCAGCAGGTCGTCGACCAGCGTGGCTTCGCCGCCACCCACGTCGATGATGGCGGACGAGGGCGACGTGGCGGTGCGAGCGATCAGGGCCAGCGAAGTGTCCAGGTGCGGCGCGTACCAGCTCACCGCGTCCGGGGCCTTGGTGCGGTACACCGTCTCCCAATGAAATCGCTGGTTCATCTTTCAATCCAGAAATCGGGCCAAAGCGTCGTGGGCCTGCACGCTTGAATTGTCGCGCGCATGGCGATTCGGCGGAATCCGCTATGATGGCAAAAACAGCAATAGTAGAAGCAAAGAAGTAAAACTCATAAGCCATCTCGCATGGTGCGGCGTGGCGGCACGAATGATAAACCTTATGCTGACATCCTGCACATCGGAAGAAGTCGGAGCAAGCGTTGTCAATGCTCACGATGCCGAAGAACTGCACGCCGGGCTGCTCGCTCCCGACGCCTGCATCTCCCCCAAATTCCTGTACGACGCGCTCGGCTCGAAGCTGTTCGAGGCGATCTGCGAGTTACCAGAGTATTATCCGACCCGCACCGAGGCGGCGATCTTCGAGCGTCATGGCGCCGAGATCGCGCGCGTGGCCGGCCTTGGAACGACGATGATCGACCTCGGCGCCGGCAACTGCGCCAAGGCCGCGAAACTGTTCCCGCTGCTGCAGCCGGCCCAGTACGTAGCGGTCGACATCTCCAGCGAATTCACGCATGACGCCCTGGCGCGCCTGCGCCAGCGTTTCCCGCGCATCGCGATGGACGCGCTGGGCATGGATTTCTCGAACCGCTTCGAGCTGCCCGACCTGGTGCGCGCCGAACGCCGCCTGTTCTTCTATCCCGGTTCGTCGCTCGGCAACTTCACGCCCGAACATGCGCAGGAGTTCCTGAGGCGCCTGCGCGCGCAGTGCGGGCAAGACGGCGGCATCCTGATCGGCATCGACCTGGCCAAGGACAAGGCCACGCTCGATGCCGCCTATGACGACGCGCTGGGCGTCACCGCCGCCTTCAACCTGAACATCCTGCGCCACGTGAACCGCCTGGTCGACGCCGACTTCGACATCCGCCAGTGGCGCCACCACGGCTTCTACAACGCGGCGCGCGGGCGCATCGAGATGCACTTGGAGGCGCGCTCGGCGCAGGTGGTGCGCTGGCGCGGCGGCGAACGCCGCTTCGAGGCGGGCGACTGCATCCATACCGAGAACAGCTATAAATACCAGCAGGCCGACGCCATCAAGCTGCTGGAACGTTCCGGCTTCGAGGCCACGCGGGTCTGGACCGATCCGAAGCGCTGGTTCGCCGTGATCCACGCACAGGCCATTCCAGTATGAACATGCTGCGCGACGAAAGCCTGCAACGCACTTTCGCCAGGGTGCGCGGCCGTTCGCTGCACCTGGCCGAGGCCTTGTCCGACGAAGACTGCTGCGCGCAGTCGATGCCGGACGCCAGCCCGATCAAGTGGCACCTGGCGCACACCACCTGGTTCTTCGAGACCTTCATCCTCGAACCGCGCGAGGCCGGTTTCGCACCGTTCCACCCGGCCTTCCGGGTGCTGTTCAACTCCTATTACAACGGCGTCGGCGCCAAGCATCCGCGCCCGCACCGCGGCCTGCTCACGCGGCCGGCACTTAGCGAGGTGAAAGCCTACCGCCATGACGTCGACCGCCGCATGGACGCCTTGCTGGCGGACGGCATCGACGATGCGCTGGCAAGCCTGGTCGAACTGGGCCTGCAGCACGAACAGCAGCACCAGGAGCTGATGCTCACCGACGTCAAGCACCTGCTGGCGCAAAATCCCCTGTATCCGGCCTATGCTGCCGATCCGCTGGAGGCTTCCGCGCCTGCGCCGCAGCTCGACTGGCTGCCGTTCGACGGCGGCCTGGCCGAGATCGGCCACAAGGGCACGGGCTTTTGCTTCGACAACGAGCTGCCGCGCCACCGCACCTATGTGGCGCCGTTCGCGCTGGCATCGCGCCTGGTCACCAATGGCGAATACCGCGCCTTCATCGAGGCCGGCGGCTACCGCGACCCAGCCCTGTGGCTGGCCGAGGGCTGGGACCGGGTCTGCTCCGGGGAGATCACCCGGCCCCTGTACTGGGTCGAGCAGGACGATAGCTGGCACGAGTTCACCCTGCACGGCCTGCAGCCGCTCGACCCCGAGCGGCCGGTGACCCACGTCTCGCTGTACGAGGCCGACGCCTATGCGCGCTGGTGCGGCGCGCGCCTGCCGACCGAAGCCGAATGGGAATTCGCGGCGCGCCAGGCCAGCGTCAGGGGGCAGCCGCTGCACCATCCGGCCGCCGCCAGCGGCGCCGGCCTGCAGCAGTTGTTCGGCGCCTGCTGGCAGTGGACCAGCAGCAGCTACGCGCCGTATCCCGGCTATGCGCCGGCGCCAGGCGCGATCGGCGAGTACAACGGCAAGTTCATGGTCAACCAGTACGTGCTGCGCGGCTCGTCCTGCGCCACGCCCGAGGGCCATACGCGTGCCAGCTATCGCAACTTCTTCCCGTCCGGCGCGCGCTGGCAGTTCACCGGCATCCGGCTGGCAAGATGAGCCGCCGGCGTGACTGGCGCGCGCGCCTGAAAGACCAGCGCGCCAATATCTACATCCTGTCGCATCCCCTCAAGTTCACCCTGCAGGTGCTGAAGGGCTTTCGCGCCAACCAGGGCCTGCTGCTGGCCGGCGCCGTCGCCTATTACGCGCTGCTGTCGATCGTGCCCTTCCTGATGCTGGTGGTGGTCGTGCTGTCGCACTTCATCGACCCGGTCGAACTCCTCGACACCCTGCGCCGCTACCTCGAGCTGCTGGTGCCGGGCCAGTCGCGCCCGATCGTCACCGAGGTCGCCAACTTCCTGCAGGACCGCCAGTTGCTGACCTGGGTGCTGGCGCTCACGATGCTGTTTTTCAGCTCGCTCGCGTTCACCGTGCTCGAGAACGCGATGAGCGTGATCTTCGTGCACCGGGTCGCGGTGCGGCGCCGCCATTTCATGGTCTCGGCCGTGCTGCCTTATTGCTATATCGTGGCGCTGGGCATCGGCATCATGGTGGTCACCCTGGTCGCCGGCGCGCTGCAGATGATGGGAAGCGAAAGCGTGTGGCTGTTCAACTACAAGTGGTCGCTGGGCGGGGTGTCGGGGATATTGCTGTACTTGCTGGGACTGGCGGGCGAGATCCTGGTGCTGACCTCGATCTACCTGGTGATGCCGGTGGGCCGCCTGTCGATCTGGCACGCCTTCATCGGCGGGGTGACGGCGGCGCTGCTGTGGGAAATCGCACGCCACGTGCTGGTCTGGTATTTCTCGACCCTGTCGCAGGTGAACCTGGTGTATGGCTCGATGACGACCGCGATCGTGGTGATGTTCTCGCTGGAGATCGCCGCCACCCTGCTGCTGCTGGGGGCCCAGGTGATCGCCGAGTACGAGCGGGTGGGGCAGGCCGGCGGCGCGACGCCGACGGAAAAGCCGACTTGCGATATTCCGCCGCTGGCGCGGGGATAATGCATGCCGGGTTTGGACGCGTAGGCGGCATAGCCGCCCACGCCACGGTTTACTTCTCTTCGCCTTTCGGCTTGATCATCAGGCTGGCGATGCAGCTGCCCGCGATCAGCACGGCGACAACGGTCAGCGAAGCCTGCACCGGCACGTGATACCACGGCATGATCAGCATCTTGACGCCGATGAAGGTCAGGACCATCGCCAGGCCGTACTTGAGCAGGTGGAAGCGGTCAGCCACATCGACCAGCAGGAAGTACAGCGCACGCAAGCCCAGGATCGCGAACATGTTCGACGTGAACACGATGAACGGGTCGGTCGTGATCGCGAAAATCGCCGGGATCGAGTCCACCGCGAAGATCAGATCGGTCACCTCGATCAGGATCAGCACCAGGAACAGCGGCGTCACGTAACGCAGGCCGTCCTTGCGCACGAAGAACTTCTCGCCATGGTCGCCGTCGGCCACGCGCAGGTGCTTGCGCGCCAGCTTCAGGATCGGATTGTTGGCCACGTCCGGTTCTTCGTCGACCGCCACCAGCATGCGGATACCGGTGAACAGCAGGAAGGCGCCGAACAGGTACAGGACCCAGCTGAATTCACTGACGACCCAGGCCCCGGCGCTGATCATGATGGCGCGCATGATGATGGCGCCCAGCACGCCATAGATCAGGACGCGGCGCTGGTACTGCTGCGGCACCTGGAAGGCGGTGAAGATCAGCAGGAACACGAACACGTTGTCGACCGACAGCGCTTTTTCGATCAGGTAGCCGGAGAAGAATTCGAGCGACTTCTGGCTCGCGATCTCGGCGCCGGCGGTGTCCTTCAGGTAGAAATACAGGCCGGCATTGAAGATCAGCGCCAGGCTGACCCAGACCAGCGACCAGATGCCGGCTTCCTTGACGCTGACCTTGTGCGCCTTGTTGCCGCCGAAGACGAACAGGTCGAGCGCGAGCATGACCAGCACGAAGCCGACGAAGAGGCCCCACATCATGGGGCTTGCGATGGTTTCCAATCCGTTCATCGGGCACTCCTTGTAATTACAGGGGGCATGAAGATCCTCCAGTTAGGGTAAAGAACCCCACTATAGGTCGCACGAATACATCGTACAAATCGAATATTATTTGATGTAAGATCGGATTTTTCGATGTTTACGAGAGCGCGCCATGTCGACACTCAACTACAAGCACCTGCGCTACTTCTGGATGGTGGCAAAGACGGGCAGCATCGCGAAGGCGGCCGAGCAGCTGCACCTGACGCCGCACTCGATCTCGGGCCAGCTGTCCGAATTCGCCGACAGCCTTGGTGTCGAGCTGTTTCGCCGGGTCGGGCGCAAGCTCGAGCTGACCGATACCGGGCGCCGCATCGTCAGCTATGCCGAAGACATCTTCAATACCGGCGACGAGCTGCTCGAGCTGGTGCGCGATCACGCCTTCGCCACCACCTCCTACCGCGTCGGCTGCGCCGATTCGGTGTCGAAGCTGATCGCGGTCGACCTGGTCGAGCCGGCGCTCAAGCTGGAGGAACCCGTCAAGCTGATCTGCCGCGAAGGGCGCCTCGACAGCCTGATCGCCGACCTGGCCGTGCACCGGCTCGACCTGGTCGTCGCCGACCGCCCGATCCCGGGTCACTTCAGCGTGCGCGCCTATAACCACCTGCTGGGTGAGAGTCCGATGACGGCCTTCTGTACCGAAGCGCTGGCGGCCAGCTTCGACCAGCCATTCCCGGCCTGCCTGCACAATGCGCCGCTGCTGCTGCCGGGCGAGGATTTCGCGATCCACCAGCGCCTGCTGCGCTGGCTCGAGCGCTGCGACGTGCATCCGCGCGTGGTGGGGGAGTTCGACGACAGCGCCATGATCCAGGCCTTCGGCCGTTCGGGCGCCGGCGTGTTCTTCGCGCCGAGCGTCATCGCGGCCCAGGTCGGCAGCCAGTATGGACTGGTCGCGCTGGGCCAGGTGGACTCGGTAGTCGAGCAGGTGTATGCGATCACCACCGAGCGTCGCATGAGCCATCCGGCCACGGTGGCGATCAGCAGGCTGGCGCGCGACAAGCTGTTTGCGCGCGGCGATGGGCGTAGCGAGGGTGGGGACAATAGCGAAAGCAACAATGCCGTCGCTATCGATACAGTCAGGCGCGGACGGTGACGGCGGCAGCGCCGGCTTCGATGCGGCCGACCACCGCCGCTTCGGCGAATCCTTCGCGCGCGAACAGCGCCAACACCTCGTCGACCGAGGCCGGATCGCAGGCCACCAGCAGCCCGCCCGAGGTTTGCGGATCGGTCAGCAGTGCGCGCTGGGCCGGGCTCAGGGCTTCGTCGAGGTTCACGTCCCTGCCGTAGGCATCCCAGTTGCGGCCGGATGCGCCGGTGAAGAATCCGTCGTGCGCCAGTTGCAGCACGCCGGGCAGCAGCGGGATCGCCGGCATGTCGAGCTGCGCATGTACCTGGGCCCCTCGCGCCAGTTCGAGCAGGTGGCCCAGCAAGCCGAAGCCGGTGACGTCGGTCATCGCGTGCACGCCCGGCATGTCGGCCAGCAGGCGGCCCGGCTTGTTCAATTTGGTGGTGTTGGCGATCATGGCCGCATAGCCGTCCTCGCCCAGCACGCCTTTCTTGAGCGCGGCCGACAATACGCCCACGCCCAAGGGTTTACCCAGCACCAGCACGTCGCCGGGACGGGCGGCGCTGTTCTTCTTGACCTTCGACGGGTGCACCAACCCCATCACCACCAGGCCATAGATCGGCTCGACCGAATCGATCGTGTGGCCGCCGGCGATCGGGATGCCGGCTTCGCGGCAGATCGACGCGCCGCCTTCCAGGATCTGGCCGATGGTCTCGAGCGGCAGCTTGTTGATCGGCATGCCGACCAGGGCCAGCGCCATGATCGGGGTGCCGCCCATCGCGTACACGTCCGAGATCGCATTGGTGGCGGCGATGCGGCCGAAGTCGAACGGGTCGTCGACGATCGGCATGAAGAAATCGGTGGTGGCGACCAGCGCCTGCTCGTCGTTGAGCTGATAGACCGCGGCGTCGTCCGAGGTCTCGATGCCGACCATCAGCTCCTTCGGCAGCGGAAAGCCGCCCGACGACTTGAGGATCTCGGCCAGCACGCCGGGCGCGATCTTGCAGCCGCAGCCGCCGCCGTGCGAGAACGAGGTGAGTTTGATGGGTTGGTCGGTGGTGCTCATGGGATGTCCGGTTATCGTTGATCGACGAATTATCGCGCAAGTCGGGTGCGGGCGCTTGCTGATGGCAACCTTTTACCGCCAGCACAAATAAGTCGTCCCCGCGAAGGCGGGGACCCAAGGTTGCCGGCACAGCCACTCCGGTATCCGTAAGTGGCCTGCTGAGAACTTGGGTCCCCGCCTGCGCGGGGACGACGTGGTTACTGCAGTTTGCTGCTAAGCGTTCGAGGCTTACTCGCCGAACGAACGGCGGGCGCCGTCCATCGAGCGCGGGTGGGCGCCCTTGTAGCCGCCTTCGCGGCGCTGGCCCTGGCCTTCGCGCGGGCCGCCGAAGCGGTTGCCGTCGCGCGGCGCACGGTCGGCGGCCGGACGGTCGCCCTGCGGACGCGCTGCGTAGCCTTCGCGCGGACCGCGGTCGGCGTAGCGGCTCTCGCTGTTGTGAGGACGGTCGCCATAAGGACGATCGCCCTGCGGACGCGATGCGTAGCCTTCGCGCGGGGCGCGGTCGGCGTACCCGCCTTCACGCGGGCCGGTCGGCTTGCCGAAGCCGCGCTGCGCCGGCTTGCCGTTGCGACCGTCGCCCGGCTTCCAGCCCGGACGCGCTGCCGAACGCGGCGCCGCGCTGCGCTTCGGCTCGAAACCTTCGACCACGTTGACCGGGATCGGCTGGCGGGTGAAGCGCTCGATGCGGCGGATGTTCATGTTCTCGGCATGGTTGACCAGCGAGATCGCGGTGCCGTTGCGGCCGGCGCGGCCGGTGCGGCCGATACGGTGCACGTAGTCTTCCGGGAACTTCGGCAGGTCGTAGTTGACCACGTGGGTGATGGTCGGCACGTCGATGCCGCGGGCGGCGACGTCGGTCGCTACCAGCACGCGCACGCTGCCGCGGCGCATGCCGTCGAGCGTACGGTTACGGGCGCCCTGATGCATGTCGCCATGCAGTGCGGCGGCAGCGAAGCCGGCGATGTTCAGGCGGTCGGCGATCATGTCGGCGTCACGCTTGGTGGCGGTGAACACAACGGCCTGGTCCATCGACTCGTCACGCAGCAGGTGGTCGAGCAGGCGGTTCTTGTGCGACAGGTCGTCGACAAAGTGCACGCGCTGCACGATGTTTTCGTGGCGGTTGCCGGCGCTGGCGATCTGGATCGTCATCGGATCGGTGGTGATGCGACGCGCCATATTGCCCACGACGCCATCGAGGGTCGCCGAGAACAGCATGGTCTGGCGGGTCGACGGGGTAGCGGCAACGATCTTTTCGATGTCGTCGATGAAACCCATGTCGAGCATGCGGTCGGCTTCGTCCAGCACCAGGATCTCGAGCTGCGAGAAGTCGATCTTGCCCGACTCCATGTGGTCGATCAGGCGGCCAGGGGTGGCGACCAGGATTTCAGGATTCTTGGCCAGCAGTTGCATCTGCTTCGGGTACGGCATGCCGCCCAGGATCGAGACGCAGCGCACGCGGCGCATATGGGCCGTGTACTTGTCGGTGTTGCTGGTCACTTGCAGGGCCAGTTCGCGGGTCGGGGTCAGGACCAGCATCTTCGGTTGCGCCGGCTTGAAACGGACTCGCTCGCCGCGTGCGCGGGCAGCCTGCGCTTCTTGCGCAGGGGTCTTGCCGGCAGGGGTCGGCTCGGCGTTGGCCAGATGGTGCAGGGCCGGCAGCATGAAGGCTGCGGTCTTGCCCGAACCGGTTTGCGACGAGACCAGCAGGTCGCGGCGGGCGATGGCCGCAGGAATGGCTTGCGCCTGGACCGGGGTCGGGGTGGTGTAGCCGGTGTCGGCGACTGCCTGGACGATGGACGCGTGCAGGCCAAGTGCTTCAAAACTCATTGTTCTTTACTTTCGGAATAA
>DDKG01000365.1 GCA_002339265.1 Massilia sp. UBA2604
CATCCGCTGCGCCACCGCTTCGACGACTACGTGGCCGGCTTCATCGAGCGCCTGAAAGGCGACCCGGCCTTCCTGGCCAAGGCCGACGACGTCAAGCGCTACCTGCTCGAGGACGAGACCGTCAACGCCTATCTCGGTTCGCTGTGGGCCGAGCTGAAGGCCTGGCTCAAGCGCGACCTGGAGAGCGAGGACTCCAACCTGCGCCGCCGCATCGTCGCCATGGGCGCCTGGATCGGCAAGGTGCTGAGCGAAGATCCGGCCTTGCGCCAGTCGCTGCACGAGAATCTCGAAGCCGCCGCGCGTGGCGTGGCGCCCGAGTTCGCGGGCTTCCTGACGCGCCACATCGCCGACACCGTCAAGCAATGGGACGACCGCGAGATGTCGGCCCAGATCGAACTCAATATCGGCAAGGACCTGCAGTACATCCGCATCAATGGCACCATCGTGGGCGGCATGATCGGCGTGACCTTGTACCTGCTGTCCCACCTGCCCGCGCTCCTGAACTGAAGGCCCTCACCATGCACACGCTCTCGCTGAACGACTGGCTGGCCGCCCACCCCGAAGTCGAGCGCATTCCCGAGCGCGACCTGTACGTGGTGGCGCGCTACATGATCCCGATGGACGCCAACCTGGCCCAGGGCTGCCTGGAAGCCTCCGGCATCCCCGCCATGCTGGCCGATGCCCACCTGATGCAGACCGACCTGCTGCTGGCGCCGGCCCTGGGCGGCGTGCGCCTGCTGGTCGACGCCGAGCACGTGCAGCAGGCGTATGCGGTGCTCGAAGGCCTGGCGCGCGGCGACTATGCGCTCGACGAGCATGCGCCGGATGGCGAGTGGCATAAGGCTGAGTAGACCGCGTCGATAAGTGGGGTGACGCACGAAACGATGGCGGCCTGCGGCGTAGGCTGACCTTTTGTGATCAATGATCGAAAGGAGCACCATCATGCCGCAAGGAGATAAATCGTCGTACACCGACAAGCAGAAGCGCCAGGTCAAGCACATCGAGGAAGGCTACGAGAAGAAGGGCGTCGGCAAGAAGGAAGCCGAGCGTCGCGCCTGGGCCACCGAGAACAAGGTCTCGGGCGGCGGCAAGAAGCACTGAAGGAGATAGGATAACGGCCGAATTCAAGCATGGTATGGATCAATCTATGCCTGTGAGCACGGATTACGATGTCATCGACTAAGCGAGCAAGAAAAGGCGACTCAGAAATGACGATGCCCCCGGGGGCATGCTTTCGCAGAGGTCACACCGGGGGCTTGCTTTGACTTGATGGTACCGCATTCCTCATCTCGAGCACAGATGGCTGGATCATGATAACGGGAGTGCAGAGCGGTCAACACTCATCCTCCAGGTCGATAGCTATCAACTTCGATCTCGCGCCGCGAGACTTTGCTGCTACCTATCACCGCGTCGGCAAGGAACTTGTCGACCCTACAAACAACAACGGCCCGGTTCGCGAGAACCGGGCCGTTGTGCATAGCATGGTGGTGATAGGTGGACTTGAACCACCGACCCCAGCATTATGAGTGCTGTGCTCTAACCAGCTGAGCTATATCACCGAAAGCGGGAAAAGCAAAAATGGCTTGACTCGTTGGAGAGCCAAGCCATTTGCTTGGAATTCTTGGTGGTGATAGGTGGACTTGAACCACCGACCCCAGCATTATGAGTGCTGTGCTCTAACCAGCTGAGCTATATCACCGCAACGACCAATATTATCGGGCGCGACCGGTTGCGTGTCAAGATCGCGGTGTGTTCCGCGCGGAAAAATGTCGCGGTGATGTCATTTACCTAACGTCGCCAGGTGGTCCAGCATTGCCCCCGCCGGGTCGGGGCCCAGGCAATCGATCACGATCCGGTGCGGCATCGCGCGCAGCCAGGTGATCTGGCGCTTGGCCAGCTGGCGGGTGGCGATGATGCCCCGCTCGCGCAACTCCGCACGGTCGATATTGCCGTCGAGGTAGTCCCAGGCCTGGCGATAGCCGACGCAGCGGATCGAGGGCAGCGATGGCGACAGGTCGCCGCGTGCGCGCAGGCGCGCCACTTCGGCCACCAGGCCCTCATCGTCGCTGTCGCCCAGCATCTGGTCGAAACGCAGCGCGATGCGCTTGTGCAGCACGGATCGATCTTCAGTCTCGAGGCCAAACGACACCAGCTCGAACGGCAGCTCGGGCTTGGAACGCTTTGCCAGCAGGGCCGACATCGGCTGGCCGGAAAGCTGGATGATCTCCAGCGCGCGATTGATGCGCTGGGCGTCGTTCGGCGCCAGGCGTGCAGCGGTGACCGGGTCGAGCGCCTGCAGCTTGGCGTGCATGCCGGGCCAGCCGATGCGTGCGGCTTCTTCCTCGATCGCGGCGCGCAGCTGCGGATCGGCGGTCGGCAAGTCGTCCAGGCCGTCGACCAGCCCCTTGAAATACATCATCGTGCCGCCCACCAGCAGCGGCAGCCTGCCGCGCGCCGCGATTTCGCCGACCAGGCGGATGGTGTCGTCGCGGAACTGCGCCACCGAATACGCCTCGAGCGGATCGAGGATGTCGATCAGGTGGTGCGGGACGGCGGCCAGTTCTTCCGGCGTCGGCTTGGCGGTGCCGATGTCCATGCCGCGATACACCAGGGCCGAATCGACCGAGATGATCTCGCATGGCCGCGTTTGCGCGATGCGCAGCGCGCTTGCCGTCTTGCCGGACGCGGTCGGGCCCATGATGGCCACGGCCAGTGGTTTCTTCATATCGCTCATTACTGGCCGCGCAAGAACAGTTTGTCGAGCGCGGAGATCTCGAGCTGGACCCAGGTCGGGCGGCCGTGGTTGCACTGGTCGGCGCGTTCGGTGCTTTCCATCTGGCGCAGCAGCGCGTTCATCTCGGGCACGGCCAGGATGCGGTTGGCGCGCACCGCCGTGTGGCAGGCGAGGGTGCCGAGCAGTTCGTTGCGGCGCTCGATCAGCACGCGCGAGCCGCCGTATTCGCGCACGTCGCGCAGCACGTCGCGCGCCAGCGTCTGGGCGTCGGCGTTCTTCAGTAGCGTCGGCACGCTGCGCACGGCCAGCGTGGTCGGCGACAGCGCGGCGATGTCGAAGCCCAGCGCCTTCAGGGTGTCCTGGTGCTCGGTCGCGGTGGCGACTTCGATCGCGTCGGCGTAGAAGGTCACCGGGATCAGCATCGACTGCACCTGCATCTCCTGGCCTTGGGCCTGGGCATCGAGCGCGTTCTTGATCTGCTCGTAGAGGATGCGTTCGTGGGCCGCGTGCATGTCGACCAGCACCAGGCCGCGCGTGTTCTGGGCCAGGATGTAGATGCCGTGCAGCTGGGCCAGCGCGAAGCCGAGCGGGAAGTCGTCGTTCGATAGCGGGCGGTCGGAGGCCGACAGCGGTACGTCCAGCGGGGCGCTTGTTGGCACAGGAATCGTGGCGCTCGCATCCGACTTGAACAGCGCGCCATAGGCTTCGGTGCGTTGCGCCACGCCGCCTTGCGTCGAGGGATCGTCCCAACGGCTGCCGGCCGGGTACGGCGATGGCGAGAAGGTCGACAGCTGCGACCCGAACGAGGTCTGTTCATGCGGCCGCATCTGCGGCGTGGATGGCGATTGCGACAACTGCCACAGCGGCGTCCCGCTCGGCCTTACCTCGGCCGCCGTGATCGGCGCCGGCACGCTGCCGTGCGCGGTGGCCGAGGTTTGTGCCAGCGTGCGCTGCACCGCGTGGAACACGAACTGGTGCACCGCGCGGCTGTCGCGGAAGCGCACCTCGATCTTCGACGGGTGGACGTTGACGTCGACCAGCGCCGGATCGAGGTCGAGCGACAGCACATACGAGGGGAAGCGGTCGCCGTGCAGCACGTCCTGGTAGGCAGCGCGCACCGCGTGCACCAGCACCTTGTCGCGCACGAAGCGTCCGTTCACGTAGAAGAACTGGCCATCGGCGCGCGCCTTCGAGGCGGTCGGCAGGCCGACGTAGCCGTGCAGGTGCAGCGGACCGGCCGATTCATCCAGCTCGAGGCGCGCCTCGGCGAAATCGCTGCCGAGGATGTGGGCGCTGCGCTTGGCCGCTTCGCTCACGTTCCAGTGGTCGATCGTGCGGCCGTTGTGCGACAGGCTGAACGACACGTCCGGTCGCGCCAGCGCGATGCGGCGCACGACCTCGGCGCAGTGGCCGTATTCGGTCTGCTCCGACTTCAGGAACTTGCGCCGCGCAGGCGTATTGAAGTACAGGTCCTGCACGTCGATCGTGGTGCCGAAGGCGCCGGACGACGGCGCGACGGTCCCTTCGTGCGAGCCGACGATCTCGTAGGCATGGGCCGCATCCGGCGTACGCGAGGTGATGCGCACCGAGGCCACCGAGGCGATCGACGCCAGCGCCTCGCCACGAAAGCCCAGCGTGCCCACGTTCTCGAGGTCGTGCAGCGACGAGATCTTGGAGGTGGCATGGCGCGCCAGCGCCAGCGGCAGCTGTTCCGGCGCGATGCCGCGGCCGTTGTCGGTGATCGCGATGCGCTTGACGCCGCCTTCCTCGAGGCGCACGGTGATCTGGGTCGCGCCCGCGTCGAGCGCGTTTTCCAGCAGTTCCTTGACGACGGCCGATGGCCGCTCGACCACTTCGCCGGCGGCGATCTGCGAGATGAGCTGGTCGGGAAGCTGCTGGATGGGACGATGGGTCGGGGCAGGGGCGTTCATGCCGCGATTATATCGCGCCATCCTGCCCCTGGATCGTCAGTGGCTCATTGCTGTTCGCGCACAGGAATCGGCACATTGCACAGGTCGATCGCGCCGGCCGCGACCTTGGTCCACGGGCCGCCGCGGTTGCGCTGGGCCTCGATCACGGCCTGGAAGGCGGCGCTCTCGGTGCGCATCACCTCGAGCTTGCTGCGCTCAAGCTGCGGGACATCGGCCGCCAGGCGCACGCTGGCGATCGGCGTGCGCTGTTCGGCCTTGTCATAGAAACCGAGCGCCGCCGTCCCGCGCGGCATCACGGTGAGCAGCGGCATGCCGGACACGATGCGGCCGACCACGGTGATGTTGCGGTCCAGGTGGCGCGGCGCGTGGCCGATCACGGTGTACAGCTGCGAACCGTTGCCGGTATTGGACGCCTCGTCGCGCGCCACGCCGACCATCGCGTAGCAGTGCGGCAGCCAGGCCTGGCCGGCCTTCGGGTCGCGCGCGGCCGGGAAACCGTTCACGTGACCCACCTGCGGCGCGTAGACGTCGCGTTCCTTCAGCTGCGTGAACTGGCCGGTGCCCTTGGCGGGCACGGTGAATTCGGCGTCGACGGTGTTCGCGGCCTTGAACGGGCGTGGCGTTTCTTCGTCCGGATCGCCCCATTGCACGACGAAGCCATCTTGCGCGCGCATGATGAACAAGCCATCGAAATAGCGCTCGCGCACCAGCGCGCGGATGTTCGCGGCCGCCTTCGGTGCGAAACTCGGCGCCAGTTCCATGACCACGCGGCCGGCCGGCAGATCCATGTACAGCGTGTTCTCGGGATCGAGGGGCCGCCAGTCGCCCGGCTTGGAGGCCTTGACCACATCGGCCACCGAGGGCTTCGGCGGCAACTCCTTCGCTGGCTTGGCTGGCGCAGCGGCGGCGCCGTTCGCGGACAGGGCCAGCAGTGCGGCGCCGGTGATTGCGTGGATCGTGGTCACTGCCTTCACGTGTTCTCCCTTTAAATGTGTATCGGGCAATTGTAGTCGTAAATATCTGGCAAAGGCCGGAACGGTATAATGCAAGGCTCTCCTCTAGGAATATCATGGACCTGATGCACCTGTTCGACATGCTGCTGCACGTCGACAAATCCCTCGGCACCCTGCTGGCCCAATACGGCACCTACGTCTACCTTGTCCTGTTCGCCATCGTGTTCTGCGAGACCGGCCTGGTGGTCCTGTTCTTCTTCCCGGGCGACACCCTGCTGTTCATCGCCGGCGCCTTCTGCGCCACTGGCGAGATGAGTTATCCGCTACTGACGACCTTGCTCGTGACCGCCGCCGTCACCGGCAATACGGTGAACTATTTCGTCGGCGAAGCGGTGGGCCATCGCATGTTCACGCATAACTATCGCTGGATTAACAAGGACGCCCTCACGCGCACCCATGCCTTCTTCGAAAAGCATGGCGGCAAGACCATCATCCTGGCGCGCTTCGTGCCGGTGGTGCGCACCTTCGCGCCATTCGTCGCCGGCGTGTCCGACATGACGCACACCCGCTTCCAGCTGTACAACGTCGCCGGGGCGCTGCTGTGGGTGGTCAGCCTGGTGACGGCCGGTTATTTCTTCGGCCACGTGCCGATCATCAAGGACCATTTGACCGAGATCGTGCTGGTCGGCGTGAGCGCGGCCATCGTGCCGCTGGCAATTGGCGGTCTGTACAAACTTGGCCGGCGCATGCTGCACCGTAGTTGACAATTGATGTAAATAAGTCGGCAAAAGGCGCAAATTCAGCGCCTTTTGTTGCTGCAGCGCACTCAAGTTAGCTGCGCCGGGTCCGATAAGGATAGGGTAAGCCCACTATCTGGACATCCATGCGTAACCTGATCGCACTATTCGCCCTGAGCCTGGTCACCGCTCTGGCGAATGCGAACGAAGCAGCTCCCACGACCAAGCCGGCGGCCGAGAAGCCGGCCATCGCCTCGATCAAGCCGAACCTGCGGCCTGCCGCGGCCACGCCGGCTGCCGCCCAAAAATCCGAAGAAGATGCGGAAGTCGACCTGTCGGTCCGCATCGCCGAAAAACTGGCCGAGCTGCGCGCCAAGCAAGCCCTGCGCGCCGAAGAAGCTGCGCGCGCCCGCCGCGCCGCGGACGCCCGCCGCAAGAAGGAAGCCGCTGCCGCCGCTGCCGCCGCGATCGAAGCCGCCAAGCCGAAGAACGGCACCCACTGGACCTATGAGGGCGAGTTCGGCCCCGAGAACTGGTCGAAGATCAATACTGCCTGGGCATCGTGCAATACCGGCAACCGCCAGTCGCCGATCGACCTGCGCGACGGCATCAAGGTCGACCTGGAGCAGATCGCCTTCGACTACCACCCGAGCTCGTTCAACGAGATCGACAATGGCCATACGATCCAGGTGAATGTCGCTGGTGGCAATTTCCTGAGCGTGGGCGGCACGACTTACGAGCTGCAGCAATTCCACTTCCATCGTCCAGGCGAAGAGCGCATCAACGGCAAGGGCACCGAGATGGTCGTGCACCTGGTGCACAAGAGCTACGACAACAAGATCGCCATCCTGGCAGTGCTGCTCGAGCGTGGTGAAGCCAATCCGATGATCCAGACCGTGTGGAACAACCTGCCGCTGGAAAAGCACATGACGGTGACGCCGTCGATCGTGCTCGATGTCAACGAGATCCTGCCGGCGCGGCGCGACTACTTTACGTACATGGGATCGCTGAGCGAGCCGCCATGCACCGAGAACGTGCTGTGGCTGGTGATGAAGCAGCCGATGACGGCCTCGCCCCAGCAGATGGCCTTGTTCTCGCGGCTGTACCCGTTCAACTCGCGGCCTGTGCAGCCGAGCAACGGGCGGATGGTCAAGGAATCGATGTAAAACAAAAAACGCGCCGAGGCGCGTTTTTTATTGGACTCAATCGATGTGGTGATGCTGGACCACACCGCTACCTCCCAAACCGTCGTTCCCGCGAAGGCGGGAACCCAAGTTTGCTTGAGTTGCCAGTACTTTCGATTTTGTAGTCTGCTCGACGGACTTGGGTTCCCGCCTGCGCGGGAACGACGTGCCAAGGGCGCTGGCTAGGAGATACGGTAACGGCCTTCCCACACCGCACCCGGCGCCAGCTCGACCGGCGTCAGCTGCGCCGGCTCGATGCACACGAAGCGCTGGTATTCGTCGTCTTCCATATCGGCCAGCGCAGCCGTATCGGCAGCGCCCGGATTCCACACCACGGCGTCGCTGAAGCCTTCCTGTTCCAGCTTCAACACGCGTGCCCAGGTGCCCAGGGTAATGCCGTCACCGACATTCTCGTAGACCACGTCGAGCTTGTCCGCGATCGACAACGTCCCCGCCTCGAGGCCCTCGATGCGCACGTCCGCCAAATGCGGCACCAGATGATAGGTGTGCAGCGCCGCCGCGAACGGGAAGGGGGCATCGCCCGTGTTGCGCACGCTGAACGCCATCTCCAGCGCATTGGCGCGCACGGTCACGCGCAGCGCCAGCGCGAAGCGGTGCGGCCAGGCGGCGGCCAGCGCCGGCGCCAGGTCGCCTTCATTCAGGCCGAACTCCGCCCACGCCGCGTCGCCCTCCACGCCATGCCCTTCCAGGCGCCAGGTGCTGACCCGCGCGAAACCATGCCGCATGCCGGCACCGCGCTCGGAGAACTGGGGGAAGATGATGGGCACGCCGCCACGGATCGCGCGGCTGCCGTCCAGCGCCGAACGGCTGCTGAGGAACATGCGCTCGCCGCCGTCGGCGCCATGCCACGACACCAGGTGGCCGCCGTACAGGGTGACGACGGCGCTGGCGCCGTCCGGCGCCGTGATGCGAATCGCGGGCAGTTGCCCGAAGGTGATGTTTTCCATGATGGGGTCGGGCTCAGGTCTGGCGGCTCTTGGCCATGGGCGGATTATCGGCGAAATAGCGGCGGATGCCGTTCGTGATCGCATTGGCCAGCTGGTCCTGGTACTTGTCGTCGTTCAGGCGCGCTTCTTCCTGCGGGTTCGAGATGAAAGCGGTCTCGACCAGGATCGACGGGATGTCCGGCGCCTTCAGCACCGCAAAGCCCGCCTGCTCGACCGACGCCTTGTGCAGGCGGTTGATGCCGCCGATTTCCTTCAGCACGGCCTTGCCCAGCTTGAGGCTGTCGTTGATCTGGGCCGTGGTCGACAGGTCGAACAGCACGCTGGCCAGGTGCTTGTCGTTGGTGCCGGTCAGGTTGGCCCCGCCGATCAGGTCGGCCTTGTTCTGGTCGTTCGCCAGCCAGCGCGCAGCGCTCGAGCTGGCGCCTTTTTCCGACAGCACGAACACCGACGAGCCGCGCGCGGTCGGCGAGATCCAGGCGTCGGCGTGGATCGAGACGAACAGGTCGGCCTGCACCTTGCGCGCCTTTTGCACGCGCGTGCCCAGCGGCACGAAGAAGTCGCCGTCGCGGGTCAGCATCAC
>DDKG01000366.1 GCA_002339265.1 Massilia sp. UBA2604
AGGACCTGAACTGCTTCATTCCGCGGTCGCCTCGGCAAACAGCTGGATGTCGATCTCGCCGGCGTCGGCCAGTTCCTTGACGGTGGCCATGATCTCGCGGCGGGTCTGCTCGATGCGCGACATCGGGATCGGGCCCGAACGGCGCATCAGGTCTTCGAAGCTCTGGGCCTGGCGGCGCGGCATCGCGGCCAGGATGGCGTCGCGCAGCGGCGCCTCGGCGCCCTTGAGCGCGATCGCCCACTGTTCCAGCGGCACGTCGTCGAGCAGGCGGGTGATGACCTGTTCGGTCTGGCGCGACAGGATGAAGAAGTCGTACATCGACATCTCGATCTGCGACACCACCTCGGGATCGTGGGCGCGCAGCAGTTCGACCATGCCGGCGCGGTTGTCCTGCAGGCGGTTGAGGATGTCGGCCACCTGGCGCACGCCTTCCACGCTGGCGCTTTGCGTATCCAGCGCGGCCAGGCAGCGGTTGACCAGTTCTTCGAGCTCGTGCAGCACGTCGCGGTCGATCTCGTCCAGGCGCGCCATGTTCAGCAATACCAGCTCCCGACCCTCCAGCGGCAACGCTTCCAGGATCTGGGAGGCCAGCGCCGGCGGCAGGAAGGCCAGGAACACGGCCTGCATCTGCACGTGCTCGCTGGAGACGAATTCGGCCAGCCAGCGCGGCGAGGCGTACTGCAGGCGCGCCATCATCGGGCGGATCGCATCGCCATAGATCGTGTTGAGCACGCTGTTGGCGATGTCGCTGCCCAGGGCCAGGTCGAGCGAGCGCTTGAGGTAGCTGCGCGAGGCGCCGTGCAGGCCACTCTGCTGGCGGTAGTCGTCGAAGAACGTCTGGAGAGCCGATTTGACGGCGTCGACCTTGATGCCGCTCATGCGCGACATCACCTGGGTCAGCGCCATCAATTCGTCGCGCTCGAGGCAGCGCAGCACGGCGGCTGCCTGCTCCTCGCCGATCGACAGCAGCACGATCGCGGCTTGCTCGACCGGCGTCAGGGCGACGGCGTCGTCGTCCTCGTAGTTATTCTGGTCGGCCATGTTTTTTCTGTACCCATTGTTTGACGACTTCGGCAACGCGCTCAGGCTCCTTGCCGGCCAGGACTTTCAGATGATCGACCATGACGTCCACCGCCGAACCGCTCGGGGGCAGGTCGTAGTTCTCGAGCAGCGGGACCACGGCGCCGGGGCTGGCGGCAGCCGCGACGCCTTCCGGTGCGCCGAGGGCGGCCCTGCCTTCCGGCAGCGCAGCCGCGGCCGAACCCGGTGCGGCAGCAGCGGCGCCGGGCGCGCCCGGCAGGGCCGGGGTGGCCGGCGCCAGCGGCGGCTGTTGGGGCGCCAGGCGCGTGGTGACGGCGCGCAGCAGCGGACGGGCCAGCAAGAAGTAGGCGAGGACGGCGCCCAGCGCCCACAGGGCGTAGCTGGTCATGTCGACCACGTTGTCGCGTTCCTGCCACCATTCCTGGGCCACCGGGGCGGCCGGGAAGTTCAGGCTCGAGACCGCCAGCACGTCGCCGCGCGCGGTGTCGATGCCCAGGCCGCCGGCCAGGATGGTCTTGATGTTGGCCAGTTCGGCCGCGCTCCAGGCCTGGCCATTGGCGGCGCTGGCATTGTTCAGGACCACCGCCACCGACAGCTTCTTCAGGCGGCCGCGCTCGCGCTTGATCTGGGTGATCGCGCGGTCGTAGGCGTACTGGCGGGTGGTGGCGTTCTTGCGCGCGCTGCCGTCCTCGCCGTTCTCGCCCGGCGCCTCGGGGCCTTCCGCATCGGGGTTGGCCGGCGCCGGCGGACGGTTCGACAGGGTGCCCGGCACGCCCAGCGCCATGCGGTTCTTTTCCATCTCCTCGCGCATCGCTTCGCTGGTGACCTTCGGCGCTTCGCCGTATTTTTCCTGGGTCTCCTGGATACGGTCGTTGTCGACCGCGGCGGTGACGCTGAGCTTGTAGTTGTTGACGCCCAGGATCGGCGCCAGCAGGTCATTGACGTTGGCGCGCACTTCGTCGGTGTAGCGCCTGGACGCTGCATCGCCTTGCGTCGCGCCCTCGAAGCCATCCTCCAGGTCGACCCGCGACGACAGCAAGTTGCCGGCCTGGTCGACCAGCGACACGCGCTGCGGCTTGAGGCCGGCCACGCTGCCCGAGACCAGGTTGACGATCGCCGCCACCTGTTCGTTCGACAGCGCGCGGCCGGGCTTCACCGAGACCACCACCGAGGCCGAATTGCCGTCGGTATTGGCGGTCACGAAGGAGCTGGTCTTGGCGATCGCCAGATGGACCCGGGCCGAAGCGATGGCGTCCATGGTCAGGATGCTGTGCGCCATCTCGCCTTCCAGGCCGCGCCGGAAGCGCACGTCCTGCACGAACTGCGACACGCCCAGCGGATCGTTGCGGTCCATCAGTTCCAGGCCGGCCGGCAGCTGTGCGGTGACGCCCTTGGCGGCCAACAGCATGCGCACCTTGCCGAGCGCCGACGCCGGCACCATCACCTGGCCGCTGTCGGGATGGACGCGATAGGGAATCTGCTCGGCTTCGAGCACGGTCATCATGTCGGCGGCGGCGACTTTCTCGCGCGCGCCGAACACCGGCTTGTAGCTGGACTGGTCCTGCCACATGTACATCATGATGGCGGCGGTGAGCGCGACGGCCAGGCCGAGCATCAGCGGCAGGTTGTTGCGCAGCAGCGGCGGCAGCGAGGGCAGGGCCAGCTTGCCGCCGACGGCGGACTTGAGGGAGGAGATCACGGGAAGTTTCGCTGAATGGTTAGACCGGGAGCTTGATCAGCTCGTCGACGGCTGTCATGACCTTGTTGCGTACTTGCATCAGCATCGAGAACGACAGGCTCGCTTGCTGGCTGGCCAGCATGGCGCCGACCAGGTCGTCGCTTTTGCCGGATTCGACGGCGGCGACGCGCGCGCCCGCCGCCTGGTCCTGGGCATCGACGCCGGCAATCGCCTGCTTCATCACCTGGGTGAAGGAGAAGGCGTTGTCGGCGTAGTGGGATCCTGCGCCAGGGTCGGCAAATGCAGCAGCTGGGGCAATCGCCAGGCGGTTCGCGTCGTTGGTCAGTTGCGCCAGGTCGGCCCGGATCAGGCCGGCAAGTTCAGATGCCATCGTGGTTCCCATGTAAAAGCGTTGTTGTTTGAGAGCGACAAAAATTTGCGATTTTTCGTCTTTTACCGGCCTGTTCAGTCTTCAAATCTTGAATGCCAGTCAACGAACGAACGTTTGTTTTTGCCGTCTGTCTTCTGTCTGTTTCGCCGTTTCTCCTCTGGAGCACGAGGGAAAAGGCGCGAGTTGTTGCAATGCGACAGTACGATATTACCGTAGGGCAAGTTAGAAATCAAAGAAGAATGTCAAAGCTTCTGCGCAAAACTTCCCTGTATAATTGTTGCCGTGGAGAATGAAAAGCTGTCATCGAAACGTAATATTTAATCAACAAACATGTCGATAAATCAACCAGATCGTGCGCGCGATTTCCAGGTGCTCGACCCCTGCCTGCTGGGGCGGCCGGTGCACCTGCTGCCGGCCTTCGCGGCGCGCCTGGCCGAGGCGCTCGGCGCCGCGATGGCTTCTCCCGGAGGACGCCGCTACTGGGGCGCCTTCCGGCTCGAAAGCCTCGCCTTCGAGCGCGCCCCCGACGACCGCGCGCTGCGCTGGCTGGGCGTGAATGGCCCGTATGGCCTGGCCGCCGTCGCTTTCGAACGCAGCCTGCTGCTGGACCTGCTCGAAGGCCGCTATGCGCGCCGCATGCAGGGTCCGCAAGCCACCCCGAATGCCGCAGCGCAGCGCGACCCCGGCCTCGAGCGCGTGACCGCCACCGAGGAGCGCCTGGCCGCGACCCTGGCCCAGCAAGTGGCCCAGTTGCTCGACGACCAGGTGGCGCACGGGCTGGTTGCCGCCGGCGCCGCCCCCCCCGCCGCGCCGCAGAAAAAGGCCGGCGCCTCGACCGTGCCGGCCGGCGCGCCGGGCAAGGCCGGCTGGGTGATCGGCGCCGTGCTGCGCGCCCAGTACGGGCGACGCGACACCGACGATCCCGGCCTGGCGGCGCCGGAAGGCCGCGTCTGGATCGCTCCCGACCATGGCCTGATGGCCCACGTGCTGCAGGGCCTGATGGCCGACCGCAATGGCATGCGCTCGAACGTGCGCCTGGCGCGCGAACCGCTGGCCTCGCACCTCCAGGTCAAGCTGGAAGGCCGCCTGGTGAGCAAGGAAGTGACCCTCGCCACGCTGTTCGGCCTGAAGGTCGGCGACGTGATCCCGGTCTCGGTCGGCCGCGCCGACGTGCTGCTTGACGATTCCCGACTGTTCACGGCCGCGGTGGCCGAGCACAAGGGCAAGCTGTGTTTAACCTCATTTGAAGACGCCGAATAATGGACATGAACCTCAACGAGCAACTGGCTGGCGACGTGATCATCGATGATCTGGACGGCGCCGACGAGGCGGCCGCCACGGCAGGCCGCGCCGCCAAACGCCAGCTGCCGCAGATGATGCGGCGCATCCCGGTGACCCTGACCCTCGAGGTCGGCTCGGCCCGCGTCTCGCTGCAGGAGCTGATGGACATCCAGCCGTCGTCGGTGCTGCCGCTCGATTCGCTGGCCGGCGAGCCGCTGGTGATCAAGGTCAACGGCACCCCGATCGGGCGCGCCGAGGTGGTGGTCGCGGGCGAGCAGTACGGCCTGAAGGTGATCGACCTGGACGGCCTGAACCTGGACATGCTCGCGCCATGA
>DDKG01000367.1 GCA_002339265.1 Massilia sp. UBA2604
AGCTCCATGCCGGAGTCGCGGTCCAGGCCCAGGGTCAGCTGGGTCAGGTCGTTGGAGCCGATCGAGAAGCCGTCGAAGTACTGCAGGAACTGCTCGGCCAGGATGGCGTTGGACGGCACTTCGCACATCATGATCAGGCGCAGGCCGTTCTCGCCACGCTTGAGGCCATTCTTGGCCAGCAGGTCGACGACCTTCTCGGCCTGGCCCAGGGTGCGCACGAACGGCACCATCAACTCGACGTTGGTCAGGCCCATCTCGTCGCGCACGCGCTTCATGGCCGCGCATTCCATCGCGAACGATTCGGCGAAGTCCTCGGCCAGGTAGCGCGCGGCGCCGCGGAAGCCCAGCATCGGGTTTTCTTCGTCCGGTTCGTAGCGCGAGCCGCCGATCAGCTTCTTGTACTCGTTCGACTTGAAGTCGGACAGGCGCACGATCACCGGCTTGGGCCAGAAGGCGGCGCCGATGGTGGCTACGCCTTCGACCAGCTTGTCGACGTAGAAGGCGCGCGGCGAGGCGTGGCCGCGGGCGACCGACTCCACCGCCTTCTTCAGGTCGGCGTCGATGTTCGGGTACTCGAGGATGGCCTTCGGGTGCACGCCGATATTGTTGTTGATGATGAACTCGAGACGGGCCAGGCCGACGCCGTTGTTGGGCACCGACTGGAAGTCGAAGGCCAACTGCGGGTTGCCGACGTTGAGCATGATCTTGGTCTTGATCGGCGGGAGTTCGCCGCGCGAGACTTCAGTGACCTCGGTTTCCAGCAGGCCGTCGTAGATCATGCCTTCGTCGCCTTCGGCGCAGGACACGGTGACCAGGGTGCCGTCCTTGAGCACGTCGGTCGCGTCGCCGCAGCCGACCACCGCCGGCACGCCGAGCTCACGCGCGATGATCGCCGCGTGGCAGGTGCGCCCGCCGCGGTTGGTGACGATCGCCGAGGCGCGCTTCATGACCGGTTCCCAGTTCGGGTCGGTCATGTCGGCCACCAGCACGTCGCCCGGCTGCACGCGTTCCATCTCCGACGGATCGGTGATGACGCGCACCGGGCCGGCGCCGATCTTCTGGCCGATCGCGCGGCCGTGGGTCAGCACGGTGCCGGTGCCCTTGAGCTGGAAGCGCTGCTGGGCGTCGGTGGCCTTCTGCTGCGACTTCACGGTTTCCGGACGCGCCTGCAGGATGTACAGCTTGCCGTCGCGGCCATCCTTGCCCCACTCGATGTCCATCGGACGGCCGTAGTGGTTCTCGATGATCATCGCGTACTTGGCCAGCTCGATGACTTCTTCCTCGACCAGCGAATAGCGGTTGCGCAGCTCGATCGGCACGTCGACGGTCTTGACCGAGCGGCCTGCCTTGGCCTCGCTGGTGAACTCCATCTTGATCAGCTTGGAGCCGATATTGCGGCGGATGACGGCCGATTTACCCTGGGCCAGCATCGGCTTGTGAACGTAGAACTCGTCGGGATTCACGGCGCCCTGCACCACGGTCTCGCCCAGGCCATAGCTCGAGGTGATGAACACCACGTCCTTGAAGCCCGATTCGGTGTCGATGGTGAACATCACGCCCGAGGCGCCGGTGTCCGATCGCACCATGCGCTGCACGCCGGCCGACAGCGCGACCTCGGCGTGGGTGAAGCCCTTGTGCACGCGGTAGGAAATCGCGCGGTCGTTGTACAGCGAGGCGAACACGTGCTTCATCGCCTCCAGCACGTTGTCGATGCCGACCACGTTCAGGAACGATTCCTGCTGGCCGGCGAAGGACGCATCCGGCAAGTCTTCGGCGGTGGCCGAGGAACGCACGGCGAACGAGACTTCGGTTTCCGAGCCGGCGACCAGGCGCTCGTAGAACGAGCGGATGTCCTGCTCCAGGCGTGGCTGGAACGGGGTCTCGACGATCCAGCCGCGGATTTCAAGGCCGGCGGCGGCCAGCGCGCGCACGTCGTCGACGTCCAGGTTCTCGAGGCGGGTCGCGATGCGCTGGCCCAGCGACGGGCCACCGTCGGCGCTATGGTCGAGGAAGTCGCGGAAGGCGTCCGCCGTGGTGGCGAAGCCGGTCGGCACGCGCACGCCGGCGCCGGCCAGCTGGCTGATCATCTCGCCGAGCGAGGCGTTCTTGCCGCCGACCGACTCGACGTCGGTCATGCGCAAGTCTTCGAACGAGGCCACGTAGGTGCGTGTGGCGCCGTCTGGCTGCAATGCTGGAGTAGCTAGGTTAGTCATGATAAAACACCCTTACTTGATGATGGAAATCTGTTGGCGCATCAGTGCTGGAAAGCGGGGGCGTCTTGACGTGTTCTTGTTATTCTGGCCCGCGTGCAGCACAATGCAAAACCCGTTGCCGAGCATTTTACCCCGCGACAGGGTGAAGTGCAGCGCACTTTTGATGCAACTTTGTCAGCAAAGCATACCGATCCAGCCATCATGACCGACGATTCCCTGCCTCCTCCAGTCACCGCTTCGCGCACCGTCTTCTTCGTTTCGGACGGCACCGGCATCACGGCGGAGACCTTCGGTCACGCCGTGTTGAGCCAGTTCGACCTGCGTTTCCGCCAGATCCGCCTGCCGTTCGTGGACTCGATCGAAAAGGCGCACGACGCCGCGCGCCGCATCAACGATAGTTTCGCGCTGCATGGCCAGCGGCCGATCGTGTTCTCGACCCTGGTGAAGAATGACCTGTCGAGCGTGATCCGGGCCGCCAACGGCATGCACATGGACCTGTTCCAGACCTTCGTCGCGCCGCTCGAGCAGGAGCTGGACGTCAAGTCGACGCACACGATCGGGCGCATCCACAATGCGGTGGACACCGAGGAATACAAGAACCGCATCGAAGCCATCAACTTCTCGCTGGCGCACGACGACGGCCAATCGCACAAGAACCTGGCCGAGGCCGACGTGATCCTGGTCGGCGTTTCGCGCTCGGGCAAGACCCCGACCAGCCTGTACCTGGCGATGCAATACGGCCTGAAGGCCGCGAATTATCCGCTGATCCCCGACGACTTCGAACGAGGGAAACTCCCCAGCTCACTGCCCCCCTTCAAGGCAAAGCTGTTCGGCCTGACGATCACGCCCGAGCGCCTCTCGCAAATCCGCAACGAGCGCCGCGCCGGCAGCAAATACGCCTCGCTGGAAAACTGCCGCTACGAAGTCAACGAAGCCGAACACCTGATGCGCCGCGAAGGCATCCGCTGGCTGTCGTCGACAACAAAATCCATCGAAGAAATCGCCACGACGATCCTCCAGGAAATCAAACCCGACCGCCGCGAATACTGACCCTCAATGAGGGTCAGAGTAGAATTAATGCGAAAGATTTCTAACTGCCTATTTACTCTGCACACGTTAATACTGAATTGCTCGAAAGCTCGTGCGAATTAATTAGGGTCGGAGTCGAATTCTTTGACAACTTTAAGGAATTGCCCAGCAATTCTACTCTGACCCTCGTCGTTTTCCTGGCTTTTTGGCCCGTTGCGCATACGCTTCAGAAATAGAGTAACACCGAAAATTAGAGCATCCGGCTGTTAGCGCTATCCCAGCCAAAAATTAAATAGGGTCGGAGTCGAATTGTTTGACAACTTTTACTGCTGAGCCGTTAATCTACCCCCGACCCTGGCTATCCATCAAGTAATTGGCCAACAAATCTACTCCGACCCTCATTATTTGCGGGCCGAATTTGGGAAATTGCTCAACAATTCTACTCTGACCCTAATTAGGTTAGAAGAATTGGCGCCAGTCGGTGAGCCATGTGGGGAAGGCGGTGGCTTCCATGGGGTTGGCGATGTGGTAGCCCTGGGCGAAGGTGCAGCCGAGGCCTTGCAGGAAGTCCCAGTCCTGGCGGGTTTCGACGCCGACCGCGACCGACATGCGGTCGAGGCTGTGGGCCAAGTTCAGGCAGGAACGCAGGACTGTGCCGAGGGGGCGGCGCTTCGAGGCGCCGTCGACGAAGCTGCGGTCTATCTTCAGTTCGGTGAAGGGGATTCGCGCCAGCAGCTGCAAGTTCGATCTTCCAGTGCCGTAATCGTCGATGGCCAGGCCGAAGCCCATCATGCGCAGGCGGATCAGGCGTTCGATGAAATCGGGGTTGGTGTTCAGCACCGACGATTCGGGGAGCTCGAAGGTGATGTAGCCGGGACTGATCTTGTGGCGCTCCAGCGAGGCGACGATCTGGCGCACAAAGGCTGGATGCGCCAAAGTCTCAGGGGCGATGTTCAACGAAATCGGGACCGGGATGCCCTGCTCCTGGAACCAGCGGCAGCGCTCCACCGACAGCTCGATCATGCTCCAGTCCAGGAAGTCGATGCGGCCGCTTTCTTCCAGCGCCTCCATGAAGGATGCGGGGCCCAGCACGCCGTGTTCGGGGTGGCGCCAGCGCGCGAAGGCTTCCAGGCCTTTGACCTGGCCAGTCGCAAGCTCGATCTTCGGCTGGAAGAAGGGCTCGAACTGGCGCTTCTGCAGGCCGATGCCGATCTGCTGGAAGGTGAAGCGCGGGCCGGATGGTTTACGCGGCGGCCGCGCCAGCGGGGTGTAGTTGTCGAGGAGCGGCTTGAGTTTGGCGGCGGTGACCGGGCTGGCGATCACGCCCAGCAGCTCGACGCCATAGGCCTGGGCCAGGGTCTCGACCGAGAACAGCAGGTCGGCAGGCTGCGCGCCGGTCACTACCAGGCGCGCCGGCGTTTGGATCTCGCCCAGCTTGCGGATCAGCTCCAGGCCGTCCATGCCCGGCAGCGCCAGGTCGACGATGGCGACGTTGACCGCCGGCGCCAGGCCGGCTTCCAGCATCTGCAGCGCGAGATGACCGTCCGCCACGTCGGTGACGCGGCTGGCGCCGAGCTGGCCCAACAATTCCACCAGCGCCCTGCGCTGGGCCGTGTCGGCTTGTGCTACCAGAAAATGCAAATGCGCGATGTCCATCGTTGCTCCAGTTACCCAGCCGCCAGCCTACGCGAAGCGCGGGGAACCGTCCATACCCAAGCTACATCTGCTGCTGGCGCAGCCCCTCGAAGAAGCACACGGCGGCGCAGGCGGCGACGTTGAGCGACTCGACCTGGCCCGCGTGCGGCACCGCGACCCGGTGCGTGGCCAGGTTCAGCAATTCATCCGACACGCCCTGCCCTTCATGGCCCAGCACCCAGGCCACCGGCCGGCGCAAGTCCATCGCGTACAGGCGCTCGGCCGCGTAACCGCTGGTGGCCAGCACCGGCACCTGCGCGCCCTGCACCAGCGGCGCCAGCTCGATCTGTTCGAAAATCTCCAGCACGAAGTGCGCGCCCATCGCCGCGCGCAGCACCTTGGGCGACCAGCAGAACGCGGTGCCGGGGCTGCAGTACACCTGCCTGATGCCGGCCGCCGCGGCGCTGCGCAGGATCGAACCGACATTGCCAGGATCCTGTACGCCGTCGAGCAGCACGCTCGGCCCCACCAGGGCCGGAGATGCGGACGGCTGCGGCGAATCGATCACGAACAGCAGATGCACGCCGTGTTCGACCTGGCTGACGGCGTTGAACAGCGCGTCGGGCAGCGCCGCCACCGGCGCATGCAGGCCTTCACAGCGGGCGACGATGGCCTGCACTTCGTGGTTGCCGAGCGCGCCTTCCGACACCACGCAATGGCGCGGCGCGCCGCGCAGGTCGAGCCAGCTCTGGCACAGGTGCACACCGTCGAGCAGGCTTTGCCCAGCCTTGCGCCGCGCCTGCGAGCTGGTGGCCAGGCTTTTCAGGTCCTTGTAGAACGCGTTGTCGCGCGAGCTGATGGTTTTCATGCTGCTTCTGCTTCGGTCATGGGGCCACTGAGGTCGGCAAACAGGTCGACCTGCAGCAGGTTGCGCACCGGCGCGAACGAGCGGCGGTGCGCCGGCGACGGGCCGTGCAACCGCAGGCGCTCCAGGTGCAGCGGCGTGCCGTAGCCCTTGTGCTGGTCGAAGCCGTATTGCGGATAAAGGTCGTGCAGGCGCACCAGCGCGGCGTCGCGCGCCGTCTTGGCCAGGATCGAGGCGGCCGAGATGGCGTTGACCTTGTCGTCGCCCTCCACGATCGCATGCGCACGCACGTCCATCTGCGGACAGCGGTTGCCGTCGATCAGGGCCAGCGTCGGCAGCGTGTGCAGCGCCTCCACCGCGCGCCGCATCGCCAACATGGTCGCCTGCAGGATGTTGATGCTGTCGATCTCCTCGCACGAGCACTCGGCGACGGCCCAGGCCAGCGCGTGCTCGCGGATCAGCGGCGCAAGCTCGTCGCGGCGCGCCTCGGTCAGCTTCTTCGAATCGCGCAGGCCCTCGATCGGCCGCAGCGGATCGAGAATCACGGCGGCCGCATACACCGGCCCGGCCAGCGGCCCGCGGCCCGCCTCGTCGACGCCGCACACGATGTCGAGATCGGTGAAAGGCCGGAGCCGCTTGGGCAGGCCGGGATACAGGTTGACTTTCTTCTTGCTCATCTCATTTACGCGGCCGCGGGGCCCAGTCCAATCACGCGCAACACCGCTTCCGCGCTGGCGCGCGCGCTATCGCGCAGCAGGCTGTGGTGCATCTCCAGGAAGCGCCCCGCCAGCCGTTCGCGCCCGGCCCCATCCTGCAGCTGGGCCCACACAGCGTCGGCCATGGCCTCGGGCGTGGCCGCATGCTGGATCAGTTCCGGCACCAGGAACTCGCGCGCCAGGATGTTCGGCAAGCCGATCCACGGCTGGTAGCCCATATGGCGCATGATCGCATACGACGCCGCCATCACTTTATAGGCGATGACCATCGGCTTCTTGAACAGCGCCACTTCCAGGGTCGCGGTGCCGGAAGCGACCAGCACCGCGTCGGCGGCCGCGATCGCCGTGTGCGAGCCGGCGGCGGTCACCATCAGCTCGACGTCCTGCAAGCCGGCCTTGACCACGATCTCGTCGAAATAGGCGCGCTGGCGCTCGCCGACCATCGGTACCACGAAGGTCAAGCCGGGGTCGCGCGCGGCCAGCAGCTTGACAGAGCGGATGAACGGTTCGGCCAGGTATTTCAGCTCGCCCATGCGGCTGCCCGGCATCACCGTCACCACGCGCGCGTCAGGCGCAAGGCCGAGCGAACGGCGCGCTGCCGCGACGTCGGGCGCCAGCGGGATCGTCTCGGCCAGCGGATGGCCGATATACGTCACCGGCACGCCGGCTTCGCGATAGATCGCTTCCTCGAACGGGAAGATCACCAGCATGTGCGAGACCGCGCGCTGGATCTTCTTGATCCGCCCGCCGCGCCAGGCCCAGATCTGCGGCCCGATGAAGTGCACGGTCGGAATCCCGGCGCCGCGCAGCTGCTCTTCCAGGCCGAGATTGAAGCCGGGATAGTCGGCGCCGATGAAGGCAGCCGGACGCTCGGCGATCAGGCGATCGCGCAGGCGGCTCTGGATGCGTTTCAGTTCGGGGTAGCGCGGAATGACTTCGAACAGGCCGCGCACCGTCAGCGTGTCCATCGGGACGTCGCTGACCATGCCCTGCTCGATCATGCGCGGCCCGCCGATGCCGTGGAAGCGCGCATCGGGCAAGTGCGGCCGCAGCCCGGCCAGCAGGCGCGCGGCCAGCATGTCGCCGGACGCCTCGCCGGCGACCAGGGCCAGCGAAACGTCGTTCACCATGCCTTCAGCGGACGATGCCACGGGTGGCCGTACCGAGGAATTCGCGCAGAAGGCGAATATCGCCCGCCGCCGCCGGCAGGCGCTCTTCTTCGGCCTGCAGCGCCGTCTTGGCTTCTTCCAGCGTCAGGTTCGAGCGGTACAGCAGTTTATAGGCGCTGCGGATGCCGTCCAGCTGCTCGCGGCTGAACCCGCGGCGCTTGAGGCCTTCCAGATTGACGCCGCGCGCGCCGGCCGGATTGCCGGAAACGAGCACGTAGGGCGGCACGTCCTGGGTCAGGCTGGTGTACATGCCGATGAAGGCATGCGCGCCGATCTTGCAGAACTGGTGCACGCCGGCGTAGCCCGACAGGATCGCCCAGTCGCCCACCTGCACGTGGCCCGCGAGCTGCGCATTGTTCGAGAAGATCGTGTTGCTGCCCACCTGGCAGTCGTGCGCCACGTGGACGTAGGCCGAGATCCAGTTGTCGCTGCCCACGCGCGTGACGCCTTCGTCCTGGACCGTGCCCAGGTTGAAGGTGACGAACTCGCGCACCGTGTTGCGGTCGCCCACCTCGAGGCGGGTCGGCTCGCCGGCCCATTTCTTGTCCTGCGGCGCGCCGCCGATCGAGCAGAACTGGAAGAATTTATTCTCCTTGCCGATCGTCGTGTGACCCTCGATGACCACGTGCGGGCCGACCACGGTGCCGGCGTCGATGCGCACATTCGGCCCGATGATCGAATACGGGCCGACCTCGACCGAGCTGTCCAGCTCCGCCTTCGGGTCGACGATCGCGGTCGAATGGATTTTGCTCATCTGCTGCTCCCTTCTTTACTGCGCCGCGCCTTCCGGACCCTTCATGGTCGCCTCGGCAGCGCCGCGGATGGTGCACATCAGCTCACCCTCGACCGCCACCTTACCGTCGACGGTCGCCACGGCCTTGTACTTCCAGATGCCGCGCGCGACGCGCAGGATCTCGATTTCCATGCGCAGCTGGTCGCCCGGCTCGACCGGACGCTTGAAGCGGGCGTTGTCGATGCCGACGAAGTAGACCACCGAATTCTCGTCCGGCTTGACGTTCATGGTCATGAACGACAGGATGGCCGCGGTCTGCGCCATCGCTTCGATCATCAGGACGCCCGGCATCACCGGCTTGTGCGGGAAGTGGCCGTTGAAGAACTCTTCGTTGACGGTGACGTTCTTGATCGCGACGATGCGCTTGCCCAGTTCGACGTCCAGCACGCGGTCGACCAGCAGCAGCGGATAGCGGTGCGGCAGGTATTCCTTGATCTGGGTGATGTCGAGGGTCTTGAATTCTGGAGTGGTCATTTTTGTTCTGTCAGGTTTCTGATGGTTTTCTCGAGCGCGCGGATCTTGGCGCGCATCGAATCGAGATTGCGCACGATCGCCGCGCTGCGTTCCCATTCGGCGTTCTTGGCCAAGGGGTAGAAGCCGGTGTACTGGCCCGGTTCGAGGACCGAGCGCGACACCATGCTGCCCGAGGAGATATGGACGTTGTCGGCAATTTCGAGGTGGCCCAGCACCATGGCGGCGCCGCCGAAGGTGCAGCGGCTGCCGATCTTGGCGCTGCCGGCCACGCCGACGCAGCCGGCCATCGCGGTGTGCGCGCCGATGCGGCAGTTGTGGCCGATCTGGATCTGGTTGTCGAGCTTGACGCCATCCTCGATCACCGTGTCGTCGAGCGCGCCGCGGTCGATGGTCGTGTTGGCGCCGATGTCGACGTCGTCGCCGATCAGCACGCGGCCGGTCTGCGGAATCTTGATGTAGGCGCCCGCCTCCACCGCGAAGCCGAAGCCGTCGGTGCCGATCACGGCGCCCGAATGCAGGATGCCGCGCTTGCCGATGCGGCAGCGCGCATGGAAGGTCACGTTCGCGAACAGGTGCGTGTGCTCGCCGATCGCGGCATCAACGCCGATGAAGCAGCCGGCATCGATCACGGCGTGGGCGCCAATGACGGCGCCGGCCTCGATCGTCACGTGCGGCCCGACGTGGGCGGTCGGATCGACCGTGGCGCCGGGGTCGACCACGGCGCTCGGGTGGATGCCCGGCGCCGGCGCCTGCTCGGTAAGCGACACGAAATACTGCGCC
>DDKG01000368.1 GCA_002339265.1 Massilia sp. UBA2604
AGGCAGGCGATGGCCGCCGCGCCGGCGCCCGAGCAGACCAGCTTGATCTGGCCGATGTCCTTGCCGACCACCTTCAGCGCGTTGAGCAGCGCGGCGGTCGAGATGATGGCGGTGCCGTGCTGGTCGTCGTGGAAGACCGGGATGTTCATGCGCTCGCGCAGCTTCTTCTCGATGTAGAAGCATTCCGGCGCCTTGATGTCCTCGAGGTTGATGCCGCCCACGGTCGGCTCGAGCATGGCGATCGCGTCGACCAGCTTGTCCGGATCGAGTTCGTCCAGCTCCAGGTCGAACACGTCGACGCCGGCGAATTTCTTGAACAGGCAGCCCTTGCCTTCCATGACCGGCTTCGACGCCAGCGGGCCGATATTGCCCAGGCCGAGCACCGCGGTGCCGTTCGAGATCACGGCCACCAGGTTGCCGCGCGAGGTGTAGTCGAAGGCGGTGGCCGGGTCGGCGGCGATTTCCTCGCAGGCGTAGGCCACGCCCGGCGAATAGGCCAGCGACAGGTCGCGCTGGTTCGACAGCGGCTTGGTGGCCACCACTTCGATCTTGCCGCGGGTCGGGCTGCGGTGGTATTCGAGCGCGTCGATGCGCAACTGGGTGTTCTGGGCTTCGTTCAGATTACTATCGGTACTCATGGTCTTCCTATAACTTGGGTGTCGCGGCGTGGAAGGCGGCCTTCCATTCATGGGCAAACATTCTAGCCGAAGCGACACCATCGCGTGTGGACGCGCTTACGCACGGTCGTGCTGTTTTATGGCCGGCGCAGGCGTGCGTACAGCAGCGCCGCGCCCATGACGTCGCGCGCCAGGAGCAGCAGGGACACCGCCAGGAACAACCCGGCGGGCCGCGCCAGCACGGTCGGGAAGACGGTCGCCAGCACCAGGAGGACCAGGCCGGCGAGATGCCAGCGCCACTGGCGCGCGGCCTGGGCCTCGCCCAGCACCGCCGACATCTTCGGGACGCGTTCGCGCTGCAGGCGCTCGTCATGCGCCAGGTGGTGCCAGACCAGGAAGGGCACGATCTTGTACAGCATGCCGTTCACCGCCGACATCGCGCAGCCCACGATCACCAGCACGCCGGTGAGCAGCGGCAGCGCATCGGCAGGAACGAACAGCAGCTCGAGCGGAATGAAATGCAGCAGCGCCGCCAGCAGCAGGCAGCCCATCGCGAGCAGCCAGTAACGGGTGCCCGTGTCGGGCTTGCGCTTGCGGCGGCGCAGCCCGACCACCGTGGTGACCGCATAGTGCAGCAACAGCGCGCCGATGCCGATCTCGCAGGCAAGGCGCCACCAGGCGGCATCGAACAGCTTCGCCGCGCTCCAGCCGAACAGCAGGACGAATACCAGCGGCGGCAGCCAGGTCTCCAGCAGGGGCGGATAGGTGGCGGCGCCCTGGAACATCGGGATCACCTGGAACGACACGGTGGCCGTCAGCACGATCACCCAGCCCACCAGGCCCCAGGTCGCGTGGATGTCGGTGAACAGCGGCGCATCGAGCATCCCCACGCCGCCAAGGTAGAGCGCCAGCGCGGCGCCGATCGCGATGGTGATGGCCAGCGCCGCCGCCGCATAGCGCACGCCTTCCACCAGCGGCTTCGCGCCCGGCGGCACCGGACGCGCGATGGCGGCCCCGATCGCGCTCAGGAACACGAAGCCGGCGCTGCCCAGCAATCCGGCGGCGAGCCGAAACGCCGTCGCGCCCAGGCCAAGGCCGAGCGCAGCGGCCAGCAAGCCCGTCCCCAGCGCCAGCGCGCACCAGCAAAAGACCGATACCGGCCGCGCCAGCGGCACCGCGACGCCCGCCGTCACCGGCAACAGCTGGAACAGCGCGCCGACGATCGTCATGGTCAGGAAACCCAGCACGACCAGGTGGGTCATGCTGAGCGTGACCGGGGTCCAGCGCAAGACCAGCGCCGCTTCGCCCTGCCACACCAGCAGCAGCGCCGCCGCCAGCGCGAAGCACGGCGCCGCCAGCATGAACGGCAGCGGCACCCGCAGCGCGGGCATCGCCGTGTAGCTTAGTGTGCGCTGCATGCCATCGCTTCGATCACCAGGTCATATCTGGCGTCGGGTCGGCGCGTGGTGCGGTGGTCCCAGCCGCGCCGGTCGAGGATCTCATACAGCGGAAACGGTTCGCGGTGGATCAGCACCTGCAGGCGCGCGCCCGGCGGCAGCACGTCGAGCGCATCGAGGATGCGTTCCATCGGTTCCGGCGCGGCCAGCGCCGAGACGTCAATGAACACCGTGTCGGCAATCGCGTTCATGCGCCCTCCTCCAGCGTCGAGTGCTGCCAGCGCCAGGCGTTCGTGGCCAGCCAGCCCGGCACTTCGTCGCCCGGTTGCGCGCTGCCGGGAATCAGGTCGGCCAGGGTCACGCGATTGAGTTCGGCCAGGTAGGCGGCGGTGGCCACCGCCAACGACTGTTGCAGGCGGTCGTCGGGTTGGCCGCATGGCGGCCGTTCGCCATCCGCAGCGCTGCGCGCGCCGCGCGCCAGGCCGCGCTCGGTGCAGCGCACGACTTCGCCCAGGCGGATGTCGCGCGGCGCGCCGGCCAGGCGCATCCCGCCCAGGCGGCCGCGCGAGGTCTCGATCAGTCCCGACGCGGCCAGCACGCAGGACACCTTGGCCAGGTGGTGGCGCGAGATGCCGTAGCGTTCGGCGATCTCGTTGATGGTCGCGATCCGCTCGCGATGGTTGCCCAGGTAGACCAGCAGGCGCAGGGCGTTATCGGTGAATTCGGTCAGGTGCATGTACATATGAACGCCTCCGTGGATAGTTGATGATGCGCGGCGTCAGCCCTCGTAGGCGCGCAGGCGCTCGATATCGAGGATGGTGATGCTGCGCCCGGCGATGCCGACCATGCCGCGATGGGCCATGTCGTGCAGCACGCGCGAAAAGTATTCGGGCGACAGCGACAGGCGCGACGCGATCATCTTCTTGCGCGCCGCCAGCGTCACCTGCGCGCCCTGCGCCGGATCGTCCTTGAGCAGGTAGCTGACGATGCGCTGGCTGCCGCTGCGCAGGGTGTAGGACTCGACGTCCGAGATCAGGCCGTGCAGGCGCCGGCTCATGGACGCCAGCAGGCGCCGCGAGAAGCCGGGATTGCGCTCGATCTGGGCGTAGATGGCGTGCTTCGAGATGTGCAGCAGCATGCTGTCGGCCAGCGTCTCGGCCTGGGTCATGTAGGGCCGCTCCATGAACAGCGGCGCTTCGCCGAAGCTCTGGCCGGGGCCGATCAGCTCGACCACCTTTTCGTCGCCTTCGCTCGAGACGATGGAGAGCTTGACGTCGCCGTAGATCACGGCGTGCAGGCCGCTGCAGGATTCGCCGCGCTCGACGACCACGCGGCCGCGCGGCACGTGCAGCTCGGTGGTCGCCTGCGCGAGCATGTCGAGCTGCTCGGAAGAGAGGTCGGCGAACAGGGGCAGGGTTGCCAGGAACTGGCGGGGTGCGATGCGGTGTCGGCTCACGATAAATTCAGGGCGAGGCCCGTGGAAACAGAACGAAACTGGGACGCCTGAATGAGGCGCACCGGAAAGCGCATTCGCCTTGATGCAGCGATTGCGCATGCCGCATCCTACAATTCGTTGACTAAATAAAAACTTGATGTGGATCAAAAACGGCCGAGCTAAGCGTTGAAATAGTCAATTTGACCTAGAAACCGTAGGTCCTCGTGCCGACTGCCGTCGTCGCCGCCCCTGCCTACAATGGGGCCAACCGGAGGGCCGACATGCAGGACATCGAAAAATTCATCCGCGGCTTCAGCCGCTTCCAGGAGCAGTACCTAAAGGAGCCCACCGCGCTCGACAGCCTGCGCCAGGGCCAGCATCCGCGCACCCTGGTGATCGGCTGCTGCGATGCGCGGGTCGACCCGGCGCTGCTGACCGGCTGCGATCCGGGCGACATCTTCGTGGTGCGCAATATCGCCAACCTGGTGCCGGCGTGTGCCCCAGACGCTCCGCCAGGTGTGAGCTCGGCCATCGAGTTCGCCGTCTGCGGCCTGGAAGTCGCGCGCATCATCGTGCTCGGTCATGCGCGCTGCGGCGGCATTCGCGCGCTGATGTCGGGCACGCGCATCGGCGAAGAGGCAGAGCAGACCGGCTTCGTCGCGCGCTGGATGCGAATGGCCGAGCCGGTGCGGCTGGAGGTGCTGCGCGAACTGCATCACAAGCACGGCGACGAACAATGCCGCGCGGCCGAACTGGCCAGCATCCTGCACTCGCTCGACAACCTGCTGACCTATCCGTGGGTGCGCCGCCGGGTCGAGGCTGGTACACTAGCCATGCACGGCTGGTATTTCGACCTCGCCGCCGGCACCCTGCTCGCCTACTCGGCGCGCAAGCAGGAATTCCTGCCCATACTCGATCCCGTCGCGGTGGCCACTCCGCGCGCCGCCTGAAACCGCATGCCAGCCTACTCCGCCCTCGCTCCCTTCCAACGCCTGTCGACCAAGATCGTCGGCGCCCTGATCGGCTTCCTGCTGCTGGCCCTGGCCGCGATCGGCGCCACGCTGTGGCTGTCGTGGCAGCTCGAAGGCGCGGCGGCTGCCATCAACGAGACCGGCAGCCTGCGCCGCCACAACTACCGGCTGGCGCTGGCCCTGCCGCGCACCCAGGAGGCGCCCGTCATCGACGCCTACGCCCGGGTGGAACGCCAGATCGCCACCATCGAAGACACCCTGCAGCTCCTCGAGCGCGGCGACCCACAACGTCCGCTGGGATTGCCGCCGACGCCGGCGATCCACGGCGCCTTCCTCGACGTGGCGCGGCGCTGGGGCGGCCAGGTGCGCCCCGCTGCGCGCCAGGTGCTGCAGCTGGAGGGGGCGGCACGCGCCGAGGCGCTGCGCCTGTTCGACAACCAGCTCGAGGACTACGTGGCCGACCTCGACCGCCTGGTCAACCTGATCGAACGCGACAACGAGCTGCGCACCTTCTGGCTGCGCGCCTCGCAGCTGGTCTTGATCGCGCTGGCGATCGGCGGCACGGTGGCCCTGGTCTACCTGATGTTCGCGATGATCATCGCCCCCGTGATGCGCCTGCGCGAAGGCATGCGCAGCATGGCTGGCAGCGACTTCGGTGTGCGCCTGGACGTCGAGAGCCGCGACGAATTCGGCCAGCTGTCGAGCGGCTTCAACGAGATGGCCGACCAGCTGCAGCACCTGTATTGCAACCTGGAGGACGAGGTGCGGCGCAAGACCGCCAGCCTGGAGGACAAGAACCGCGAACTGGCCTTGCTGTACGACTGCGCCGCCTTTCTGCAGCAGCGCCACACGCTGGAGACCATGTGCAGCGGCTTCCTGTCGCGCATCGCGGCATACTTCGGCGCGGCCGGCAGCACCGTGCGCATCGTCGACCCGAACAACGAGAACATGCACATGGTGGTGCACGATGGCCTGTCCAGCGAGATGGCCGAGGCCGAGCGCTGCATGAAGATCGGCGAATGCCTGTGCGGCGAGGCGGCGGCCAGGAAGATCTCGGTTGTGCACCGGCTGGAAGACATGCCGCAGGTCGGCCCGCTGGCCTGCAGCCGCGAGGGCTTCGCCACGATCTCGGTGTTCCAGATTCACGCCCAGGACCAGCACGTCGGCCTGTTCAGCCTTCACTTCCTGCAGGGACGCAGTTTCAGCGAGCGCGAACGCGCCCTCCTCGAGACCCTGGCCAAGCTGGTCGGAGTGGCGATCGAGAACATGCGCCTGGCCGCGCGTGAGCGCGAGATGGCGATTTCCGAAGAGCGCAACCTGGTCGCGCGCGGCCTGCACGACAGCATCGCCCAGGGTCTGAACTTCCTCAACCTGCAGGTGCAGATGCTGGAAACCTCGCTTGCCGCCGGGCGCCATGCCGAGGCGGCGGACATCGTGCCGCTGCTGCGCGCCGGGGTCCAGGAGAGCTATGAGGACGTGCGCGAGCTGCTGCTGAACTTCCGCAGCCGGCTGGCGGAAGAAGACCTGAACGCGGCCCTGCACAAGACGGTGCGCAAGTTCGCGGACCAGGCCGGCGTCGACACCGCCTTTTCGGTGCACGGCAAGGGCGGACCGCCGATCGAGCGCGAGGCGCAATTGCAGATCCTGTTCATCGTGCAGGAGGCGCTGTCGAACGTGCGCAAGCACGCCCACGCCAGCCGCGTGGAAGTGCGGGTCGACGATGGCGACGACTACCTGGTGGCTGTCCGCGACGACGGCGCCGGCTTCGACGCCGGCGCCAGGCCGGACGCCGACGGCGGCCACGTGGGCCTGCACATCATGGGCGAGCGCGCCGGCAGGATCGGCGCCAGCCTCGAGATCGAATCGACACCGGGAGCCGGCACGCTGGTGCGGCTCCGGCTCGGAAAGGCGCAGCGCCGCGCCGCCTGAATCATCGTATAGGAGACCATGAATGACTATTGAAGGCTCGACGATCAGCGTGCTGCTGGTGGACGACCATACCCTGTTTCGCAGCGGCGTGCGCTCGCTGTTGCAGCGCAATCCGCGTTTCGACGTGGTGGGCGAAGCGGCCGACGGTATCGACGGCGTCAAGCGCGCCCTGCAACTGCGGCCGGACGTCGTCCTGCTCGACCTGAACATGCCCGGCATGTCGGGCATCGAGACCCTGCAGCTGATGCTGCAGGACCGTCCCGGCGCCGCCGTGCTGATGCTGACCGTATCCGAGGAAGCCGACGACCTGGCGGCGGCCCTGCAGGCCGGCGCGCGCGGCTACCTGCTCAAGAACATCGACGCCGATTACCTGACCCGGGCCGTCGAGCGCGCCGCGGCCGGAGAGTCGGTGCTGGCCGAGTCGCTGGCCGGCAAGCTGTTCGCCCACGTGCAGCGCGGCGGCGCGGCCAGGCCGCCGACGCCGGTGTCGGAGCTGGACAAGCTCACCCCACGCGAACGCGAGATCCTGGCCTGCCTGGCGCGCGGAGAGAGCAACAAGGTGATCGCGCGTGCGCTCGACCTGGCCGAGAGCACGGTCAAGATCCACGTCCAGAACATCCTCAAGAAGCTGAACTTGTCGAGCCGGGTGCAGGCGGCGGTGTTCGCGGTCGAGCACGGGCTGCAATCAGGGCAGGAGCGGCGCGACTAGGTTCATCTGCCGTCCAGCGCCACCCTGACCTGCTCCGCCAGCTGGGCCAGCGTAAACGGCTTGGGCAAGACCCTGGCCCGCTCCGGCATGCCCTTGACCGACTCTACGTTGCGGGTATGCCCGCTGGTGAACAGCACCGGCAGGCCGGAACGGCGCTGCAGGGCGCGCGCGGCAAGCTCGCGGCCGTCGAGTTCGGGCATCAGGACGTCGGTGAACAGCAGGGCGATGTCGGGATGGGCGTCGAGCAGGCGCAAGGCCGCCGCCGCGCCGTCCGCCACGTGCACGGCATAACCGAGCATCTGCAGCATTTCCGCCGACAGGCTGCGCACCGCGGCTTCGTCATCCACCACCAGGATCGTCTCGCCGGCGCGTGCGCGCTCGACGTCGGGCGCCGCCGCAGGCTGCCCGGAGGTGGGGCCCGGCGCCAGATGGCGCGGCAGGTACAGCTCGACCCGCGTTCCCTCGCCCGGCACCGAATCGATCCGCACCTGGCCGCCGGACTGCTTGACGAAGCCATACACCTGGCTCAGGCCCAGCCCCGTGCCGCGACCCACTTCCTTGGTGGTGAAGAAGGGTTCGAAGGCCTTGGCCAGCACCTCGCGCGGCATGCCGGCGCCGGTGTCGGCCACCGCGATCATCACGTAGTCAGCCCTCGGCGCGTCGCCAAGCTCCACGAAGTCATGGCGGTCGAGCGTGCGGTTGGCGGTTTCGATCAATAGCTGGCCGCCCTGGCGTCCGCCCTCTTCCATCGCATCGCGCGCATTCACGGCCAGGTTCAGGATCGCGTGCTCGAGCTGGTTGTGGTCGACGTGCAGCAGCCAGGGGGCGCCGCCCAGCGCCAGCTCGACGCGGACGGCGCCGCCGAGCGAATGCTTGAGCAGTTCCGACATCCCCGCGACCAGCTCGTTCGCGCAGACCGCCACCGGCTGCAAGGGCTGCTGGCGCGAGAACGCCAGCAGGCGCTGGGTGAGCTGGGCGGCGCGCCGCACGCCGCCCTTGGCGATGCCGACGTAGTGCAGCGCGCGCTCGTCGCCGTCGCCCAGGCGCCGGCCGAGCAGTTCCATCGCATTCGACACCACCGCCAGCATATTGTTGAAGTCGTGCGCAATGCCGCCGGTAAGCTGGCCCACCGCCTCCATCTTCTGCGCCTGGCGCAGCGCTTCTTCCATGCGCGCGTGGCGCTCGAGCTCGCGGGCCACCCGGCGCTCGAGGGTATCGTTCATGTCGCGCAGGGCTACCTCGGCGCGGTGCCGCTCGGTGATGTCCTGGAACAGCACCGCGACCTGGCGCCGCTCCGGCGGCTCGATGCGCAGCGCCGCCAGCTCGAGAAAGCGCCCGGTGTGTTCGAGCTCGCGCTCGAAGCGGATCGGCTGGCCGCTGACCAGCACCTGGCGGTAGATCTCGACCCAGCCCCCGGCTTCCTCCGGGATCATCTCCCTCACCTTTTTCCCGACCACGTCCGCGATGCCGGCATTGGCCGCGTAGGCCGGGTTGGCCAGCAGGTGCACATAGTCGCTCAGCGGGCCATGGGGGCCATCCAGGAATTCGATCACGCAGAAGCCCTCGTCGATCGAATCGAACAGGGTGCGGAACAGGCGCTCGCTTTCGCGCAGCGCCGCCCGGGTCGCCTTTTGCTCGCTCAGGTCGAGCATGGCGCCGATCATGCGCAGGGCGCGGCCCTCGGCATCGCGCAGCACGGTGCCGCGGTCGAAGATCTCGGCATAGCTGCCGTCGGCGCGCCGGAAGCGGTACTCGTCCGACCAGTTGCTGTCCTGGCCATCGATCACCGCGTGGATGCCGTGGTCGATGCGCAAGCGGTCGTCGGGGTGGATGTGGTCGAGCCACCAGTTCGCGCTGGTCGCATCCAGCACGTGTCCGAAGCGGGTGTGCACCGCCTTGTTCCAGATGACGTGGCCGTCCGCCATGTTCCAGTCCCAGATGGCGTCATTGGTCGACAGCATGACCAGGCGATAGCGTTCGGCCGTCTCCAGGGCCTGCGCATTGCGGCGCGCCGCCGCCACATCGCTGTCGCGCAGGCTGCGCCGGGCGGCGACCATCGCGCTCACGTCATGCATGGTGCACAGCAGCCCGCACACGCGGCCCTCGTCGTCGCGCAGCGGTGCGAACGCGAACGTCGCCCAGGCCGGCGCCGCGGTGGCGCGCACGGCGCGCAGTTCCAGTTCCTCGACGCGGGCGCCACGGCCATCGAGCGCGAGCAGGGCCGCGGGGCGCAGCGCGTCCCAGGCTTCGTCCCAGGCATCAGCGGCGGGCGCGCCCGGCCGGTAGGCGCCGGACGCCGGCAACAAGGCGCGGCAAGCGTCGTTGGCGAGCAGCGCCAGCGCGTCGCCCCAGGCCAGCCACATCGGCACGGGAGACTCGAGGACCAGCGACGCGGCCAGGCGGAGAGGAGTCGGCCAGTCGCGCGGCTCACCCAACGGCGAATCACGCCACTGCTGCTCGCTCAAGCCTGCCTGGCGTAATACGGCTGTGATCATGGATCGATACGCAAGTTGAAAGACGGCCCGTGGGCCGGTACCGAAAGGATAGTACAGGAACGAGAAACAATTGTCGCGCAGGAAAGTATTCGCCGCGCATAAGCAGCAGGGCGACTGCTTTGCGCTACCTTCGAATGTCGAATATTTCTCAAAAGCATCGTATTTTGATCTAGATCAACTTTTTGTGACGGGGCTGCTTGGTACACTGCGGGCACGCAGCCCAATCCCCGCTGCACATCCTCGTCGACGGGATCCGCGCATTGCAAGGATGCGCCACAAGTATTGCGAACCGACCGTCCGCGCCTCTCCGGCAGCACACGATACGTCGTTCCACCGCCCCGGCCGCGCCGCCGCGCATGACGCATGGCGGCGACGCGTCACAACCCGTATTGCAGTACCCGAAACACGAAGAAGTCGACTATGAAACTCGCAAATTTATCGATTGGAAAACGGCTGGCCGCAGGATTCGGCCTGGTGAGCATCCTGCTCCTCATCATGATCGCCATCGGCAGCACGATGCTCGGCCGCGTCAAGGCCAGCACCGACGAGATCATCGTCCAGCGCATGCCGCGCATCGAGGCCACGCAACTGCTGCTGTCCGAAGTGAACGACATCGCGATCGCCCTGCGCAACCAGATCCTCACCGACAGCGCCGACGACCGCGCGGCCCAGGCGCGCGCGATCTTCTCTGCCCGCGCCGCCGCCGAGAACACGCTGCTGTACTTCGACCGCACGCTCGACCGCGCCCGCGGCCGCGAGCTGCTGGCGCAGATCCGCAAGGAGAACGCGCTGTACGTCGACGGCCAGGACAAGCTGATGCGCACCGTGGAAGCGGGCGACCTGCCTGCCGCACGCGCGATCCTGACCGACGAGCTGCGGCCGATCCTGGCGCGCCTGAAGGGCGCGGCGACGGCGCTGATCGACTACCAGAAGACGCTCACCACGCAGTCGGCCGCGGCGGCCGAAGCGGCCTACTCGCAATCGATGCTGCTGTCCTGGTCGATCGGCGCCGCGGCGCTGCTGCTGTCCGCCCTCACCGCATGGTGGATCACGGCATCGATCGTGACGCCGATACGGCGTGCGCTGGAAGTGGCCAACACGGTCGCCGCGGGTGACCTGACCAGCGCCATCGACGTCGCCAGCCGCGACGAGACCGGCCAGTTGCTGGCCGCCCTGCGCGCGATGAACGACAGCCTGGCGCGGACCGTCGGCACGGTCCGCGCCGGCACCGAGACCATCGCCACCGCGGCCGGCGAAGTGGCGGCCGGCAGCCAGGACCTGTCGAGCCGCACCGAGCAGCAGGCCAGCGCGCTCGAGGAAACCGCGTCGTCGATGGAAGAGCTGACGTCGACGGTGCGCCAGAGCGCCGACAATGCGCGCCAGGCCAATGCGCTGGCCCAGAGCGCATCGGGCATCGCGAAACAGGGCGGCGCCGTGGTCGGCCAGGTGGTGACGACGATGGAGGCCATCCGCGCCTCGGCCGAACGGATCGGCGCCATCACCAACGTCATCGACGGCATCGCCTTCCAGACCAACATCCTGGCGCTCAACGCATCGGTGGAAGCTGCACGCGCCGGCGAGCAGGGACGCGGCTTCGCGGTCGTGGCCAGCGAGGTGCGCAACCTCGCCCACCGCTCGGCCTCGGCGGCCAAGGAGATCAAGGGCCTGATCGGCGACTCGTCGGCGCGCGTGGCCGACGGCTCGGCCCTGGTGGCGCAGGCCGGCGCCACGATGGACGAGCTCCTGCACAGCGTCGAGCGGGTCACCGACATCATGGGCGAGATCACCAGTGCGGCGATCGAGCAGTCCGCCGGCATCGAGCAGATCAGCGAAGCGGTCGGCCAGATGGATGCCGTCACCCAGCAAAACGCGGCCCTGGTCGAGCAGTCGGCGGCGGCGTCGGAGACGATGCGCGAGCAGGCGGCGCACCTGGCGCAGGCGGTGGCGGTGTTCCGGATCGGGGCCTGACCCGGCGCCTATCGTGCGCGCTCCAATGCCGTCGCGCCGCAAACTAGCCGTTTGCCGGTCCCGACGGCCCTGGAGTGTGGATGGAAACGCTACTGCCCGATAATCAACTGGAAAACTGGATCACGGCCATCGCCATCGCGGTGGGCAGCACCGCGCTGATGTACTACATCCGCTGTTTCGCGGTGCGCAGGATGCGCACGATCGCAGAGCGCAGCGAGACGCGCTTCGACGAATTCATGGCCACGATGCTGGGCCGTACCTATATCACCCTGCTGCTGTGCTTCGGGATCTACTTCGGCAGCCTGTTCCTGTCCATGCCCGATGGGTACCGCGTGATCGTCTCGCGCGTGGCCGTTGCCGCCCTGGTCCTGCAGCTGGCGGTGTGGGGCGACACCGCCTTGCGCGCCTGGCGCACCCAGTTCATGACCACCCACAGCGACGGCGCACGCAAGGCCTCGAGCATGATCATGTTCTTCATGCTGCGCCTGGTCACCTGGACCGTGGCCTTCCTGATGCTGCTCGATAACTTCGGCTTCAACATCACCACCCTGGTGGCCAGCCTGGGCATCGGCGGCATTGCGGTGGCGCTGGCCACCCAGAACATCCTGGGCGACCTGTTCGCCTCGCTCTCGATCATGATCGACAAGCCGTTCGAGATCGGCGACTTCATCATCGTCGGCGACGCCCTCGGCGCGGTCGAGTACATCGGCCTCAAGACGACACGCCTGCGCAGCCTGGGCGGCGAGCAGATCGTGTTTTCCAACGGCGACCTGCTCAAGAGCCGCATCCACAACTACAAGCGGATGGAAACGCGCCGCATCGCCTTCGTGCTGCGCGTGGCCTACGGCACCGGCGACGAGCGCATGGCGCGCATTCCCGAGCTGGTGCGCGAGATCGTGAGCGCGCGCGACGACGTGGTGTTCGACCGTGCGCACTTCTTCCGCTATGGCGAATGGTCGCTCGACTTCGAGGTGGTCTACCACTTCCAGAGCCCCGACTACAACCTGCACATGGACGCCCAGCAGGCGATCCTGCTCGAGATCTACCGCTGCTTCGAGCGCGAACGCATCCAGTTCGCGCATCCGTTGTCGGTGATCCGGGTGGCGGAGCACAACGATCCGGCCGGCGGGTGGTTGCCGCAGTCGTCGAGCGAGCATGGCGAGATGCGGCATTGACTCCTTCCATATAGTCCTTCCTGACTAGTCCCCCGCCGCCGCCCTAGCCCATCCGGCGGGCGGCGCCTACCCCTTTATCGCAGCCCCGCGCCGACCTCCGGCGAATGGCCGCGCGCGCCCGCAATCCCTAACCTTGGCGGTAACCGTCCCACCGTCCAAGGAGAAAAACATGGGAACCGACAGTCACGCTCATCGTCAAGACCGGCGGCCGCTCGCGGTGCTGGTCAGCAGCACCTTCGCCTTCACGATCTGCTTCGCCATCTGGATGATGTTCGCCGTGCTGGGCATCCCGATCAAAACCCAGCTTGGCCTCAACGAGACCGAATTCGGCCTGCTGGTCGCCACCCCGGTGCTCACCGGGTCGCTGATCCGCGTCCCGCTCGGCATCTGGACCGACCGCTTCGGCGGGCGCATCGTGTTCTTCCTGCTGATGCTGGCGAGCGTCGTGCCGATCTGGATGATCGGCTACGCCACCGAGTTCTGGCACTTCCTCGTCTGCGGACTGTTCGTCGGCCTGGCCGGCGGCTCGTTCTCGGTCGGCACGCCCTACGTCGCGCGCTGGTTCAAGCAGGAGCGGCGCGGCTTCGCGATGGGCGTGTTCGGCGCCGGCAATTCCGGTTCGGCCCTGACCAAATTCGTGGCGCCGGCCATCATCGCGGCCTGGGGCTGGCAGGCGCTGCCCCACGCCTACGCCGCCCTGATGCTGGGCACCGCCCTGCTGTTCTGGTTCTGCTCCTACTCCGATCCGGCCCACAAGGCGCCCGGCGGCGTCACCTTCGCCCAGCAGATGAAAGTGCTGAAAGACCCGCGCGTGTGGCGCTACTGCCAGTACTACTCGGTGGTGTTCGGCGGCTATGTGGCCCTGGCCCTGTGGATGACCAAGTACTACGTCGGCGAATACGGCTTCGACCTGAAACTGGCCGCGCTGCTGGCCGCCTGCTTCTCGCTGCCGGGCGGCGTGCTGCGCGCGCTGGGCGGCTGGATCTCCGACAAATACGGCGCCTATAAAGTCACCTGGTGGGTGATGTGGGTGTGCTGGGTGTGCTTCTTCATCCTGTCCTATCCGCAGACCAGCATGACCATCCAGACCGTCGGGGGCACCATGGGCCTCGACATCGGCCTGGGTCCGGTCCTGTTCACCGTGCTGCTGTTCGTGGTCGGCGTCGCCATGGCGATCGGCAAGGCCTCGGTCTTCAAGTTCATCTCGGACGACTTCACCGACAACATCGGCGCCGTCTCGGGCGTGGTCGGCCTGGCCGGCGGCCTGGGCGGCTTCATCCTGCCGATCATGTTCGGCGCCGTGGTCGACCTCACCGGCATCCGCTCCAGCTCCTTCATGCTGCTCTACGGGACCGTCTGCGTCTCGCTGGTGTGGATGCATTTCTCGTTCAAGCCCGGCCGTCAGGACATCCCTGCGACCCAGGCGGCCCCGCTCAAGCGCGCGGCCTGACCTCACCCCATTACAACCATCAGGAGAACAACGTGAGCCGTTACCTCATATCGACCTGGGAACCCGAGGTTCCCGCATTCTGGCAAAGCCAGGGCAAGGCCACGGCCAACCGCAACCTCTGGATCTCGATCCCGGCGCTGATGCTGGCGTTCGCGGTCTGGATGGTCTGGAGCGTGGTCGTGGTCAACCTGCCCAACATCGGCTTCACCTACAGCACCAACCAGCTGTTCTGGCTGGCCGCCGTGCCCGGCCTGTCGGGCGCTACCCTGCGCATCTTCTATTCCTTCATGGTGCCGATCTTCGGCGGGCGCAAATGGACCGCCATCTCGACCGCCTCGCTGCTGCTGCCGGCGATCGGCATCGGCTACGCGGTGCAGGACCCCACCACCGGCTACCCGACCATGCTGGTGCTGGCCCTGCTGTGCGGCTTCGGCGGCGGCAACTTCGCCTCGTCGATGGCCAATATCAGCTTCTTCTTCCCCAAGGCGCAAAAGGGCTACGCGCTCGGCATGAACGCCGGCCTGGGCAACCTGGGCGTGTCGGCGGTGCAGTTCGTGGTGCCGCTTGTGATCACCGCCGCCGTCTTCGGAGGCGAGCCGCAGACCTGGACCAAGGCCGGCGTGGTCAAGGAGATGTGGCTGCAGAACGCCGGCTTCATCTGGGTTCCCTTCATCGCCCTGACCGCGCTTGCAGCCTGGTTCGGGATGAACGACCTGGCCTCCGCGAAAGCGTCGTTCGCCGAGCAGGCCGTGATCTTCAAGCGCAAGCACAACTGGCTCATGTGCTGGCTGTACGTGGGCACCTTCGGTTCCTTCATCGGCTATTCGGCCGCATTCCCGCTGCTGACGACGACCCTGTTCCCGCAGGTCGACCCGCTGCAGTACGCCTTCCTCGGCCCGCTGGTCGGCGCGCTGGCGCGTGTGGCCGGCGGCTGGATCTCGGATAAATTGGGCGGCGCCGTCGTCACCCTGTGGACCTTCGTGGCCATGATCGCCGCCGTGATCGGCGTGCTGCAATTCCTGCCGCTGCAGGGCAACGCCGGCAGTTTCTGGGGCTTCTTCTGGATGTTCATGGTGCTGTTCGCCTGCACCGGCGTCGGCAATGCCTCGACCTTCCGCATGATTCCGGTGATCTTCCTGACCCTGCACCAGCGCGCCGCCAAGGGCAAGCCGGAAGCCGTGCAGCAGCAGGCCGTTGTCAACGCCAACAAGGAAGCCGCCGCGGTGCTGGGCTTCACCTCGGCAGTGGCGGCCTATGGCGCCTTCTTCATCCCCAAGAGCTACGGCACCTCGATCGCCCTCACCGGCAGCCCTGGCGCCGCCCTGTGGTGCTTCGTCGGCTTCTACGCCACCTGCATCGCGATCACCTGGTGGTACTACTCGCGCAAGGGCGCGGAGATGCCTTGCTAAATAAACAGTAGTCACTAAGGACTAGTCGGTCTAGTCCCGATGCGGGGCCCCGACCGACTTCCTGCGAATACCCGGCGTCGCAGCGCAAACCTACACTGGTTCCAGGCTGTACGCACCAATGGAGAAATCATGAGTCACTTTCTGGACCGCCTGAATTTTTTCGGCAAACCGAAGCAAACCTTCTCGAACGGCCATGGCGCCGTGGTCGAAGAAGACCGCACCTGGGAGAACGCCTATCGCCAGCGCTGGCAGCACGACAAGATCGTGCGCTCGACGCACGGCGTCAACTGCACCGGCTCGTGCAGCTGGAAGGTCTATGTCAAGAACGGCCTGATCACCTGGGAGACCCAGCAGACCGACTACCCGCGCACCCGCCCCGACCTGCCCAACCACGAACCGCGCGGCTGCCCGCGCGGCGCGAGCTACTCGTGGTACGTCTACTCGGCCCAGCGCGTCAAGCATCCGATGGTGCGCGGCCGCCTGATGCAGATGTGGCGCGAAGCGCGCAAGACCATGGATCCGGTCCAGGCCTGGCAATGGGTCAGCCAGGATCCCGAGCGTGCGCGCAGCTATAAATCGATCCGCGGCCAGGGCGGATTCGTGCGCGCCAAGTGGGACGAGGTGAACGAGATCATCGCCGCCGCCAACGCCTACACCATCAAGGAATACGGCCCGGACCGCATCATCGGCTTCTCGCCGATTCCCGCCATGTCGATGGTGAGCTATGCCGCCGGCACCCGCTACCTGAGCCTGATCGGCGGCGTCGCGATGAGCTTCTATGACTGGTACTGCGACCTGCCGCCGGCCAGCCCGCAAGTCTGGGGCGAGCAGACCGACGTGCCGGAATCGGCCGACTGGTACAACTCGACCTACCTGATGGTGTGGGGCTCGAACGTGCCGATGACCCGCACCCCGGACGCCCACTTCTATACCGAGGTGCGCTACAAGGGCACCAAGACCGTGGCGGTATCGTCGGACTTCGGCGAGATGGCCAAGTTCGGCGACATCTGGCTGGCGCCGAAACAGGGCACCGACGCCGCGCTGGCGATGGCCATGGGCCACGTCATCATGAAGGAATACCACGCCACCGGTAAATCGCAGTATTTCAACGAGTACGCCAAGCAGTACACCGACTTCCCGATGCTGGTCCTGCTCAAGGAAAAGGACGGCCTTCTGGTGCCGGATTACTTCCTGCGCGCCTCGCACCTGGCCAACAACCTGGACGAGACCAATAATCCGGAGTGGAAAACCCTGGTGCTCGACCAGTCGACCGGCAAGATCGTCGCCCCGAGCGGCTCGATCGGTTTCCGCTGGGGCGAAACCGGCAAGTGGAACCTGGAGCAGAAGGACGGCAGCTCGCGCGCCGCCATCGATCCGCAGCTGTCGCTGCTGGACGCGCACGACGACATCGTCAGCGTCGGCTTCCCCTACTTCGGCGGCAAGGATGCCGGCGACCTCCTCGAACGCAAGGTGCCGGTCAAGCGCGTCACCCTGGCCGACGGCACGCAAGCCCTGGTCACCACCGTGTTCGACCTGTCGATGGCCAACTACGGCGTCGACCGCGGCATCTGCCCGAATACCCCGAAGAGCTACGACGAAGACCTGCCCTATACCCCGGCTTGGCAGGTCAAGCATACCGGCGTCAAGGCTGCCGACGTGATCACCGTGGCGCGCGAGTTCGCCGACAACGCCGACCGCACCCGCGGCAAGTCGATGGTGATCGTGGGCGCCGCCCTGAACCACTGGTATCACATGGACATGACCTACCGCGGCATCATCAATATGCTGATGATGTGCGGTTGCATCGGCCAGAGCGGCGGCGGCTGGTCGCACTACGTGGGCCAGGAAAAGCTGCGTCCGCAGACCGGCTGGACCCCGCTCGCCTTCGCGCTGGACTGGAACCGCCCGTCGCGCCAGATGAACTCGACCTCGTTCTTCTATGCCCACACCAGCCAGTGGCGCCACGAAAAGCTGCATACCTCCGAGATCCTGTGCCCGACCGCCGACGGCGAACGCGCCGAGATGTCCCTGCTCGACTATAACGCCAAGGCCGAACGCATGGGCTGGCTGCCTTCGGCGCCGCAGCTCGAGACCAATCCGCTCGACGTGGTACGCGCCGCGGAAGCAGAAGGCAAGGACCCTGCCGCCTACGCGGTCGAGCAGATCAAGGCCGGCAAGCTCAATCTGTCGTGCGACGACCCTGACAATCCCAAGAACTTCCCGCGCAATATGTTCGTCTGGCGCTCCAACATCCTGGGCAGCTCGGGCAAGGGCCACGAATACTTCCTGAAATACCTGCTCGGCACCCAGAACGCCTTGATGAGCGATGAAGACGATTGCGTCAAGCCGCGCGACGTCAAGGTGCGTCCCGCCGCCGAAGGCAAGCTCGATCTGCTGGTGGTGCTGGACTTCCGCATGTCCACCACCTGCCTGTACGGCGACATCGTGCTGCCCACCGCCACCTGGTACGAGAAGGATGACCTGAACACTTCGGACATGCACCCCTTCATCCACCCGCTGTCCGAAGCCGTGCAGCCGCTGTGGGAATCGAAGTCGGACTGGGAAATCTACAAGGGGTTGGCCGCCAAGTTCTCCGAGATCGGCGGCGCCCACCTGGGCACCCAGAAAGACCTGGTGCTCACCCCACTGATGCACGACACCCCGGGCGAGCTGGGCCAGCCGTTCGATCCGAAGGACTGGCGCGCCGGCGAATGCGAGCCGATCCCGGGCAAGACCATGCCGAGCATGACCGTGGTCGAGCGTAACTACGCCGACGTCTATAAAAAATTCACCTCGGTCGGTCCGCTGCTCGAGAAAGTGGGCAACGGCGGCAAGGGCATCGGCTGGAAGACCGGACACGAAGTCGACGTCCTGCGCGGCATCAACCGCACCGTGCTGGCCGACGGCGTCTCGAAGGGCCAGCCGCGGCTGGACACCGCCATCGACGCCGCCGAGATGATCCTGTCGCTGGCGCCCGAGACCAATGGCCACGTGGCGGTGAAAGCCTGGGATGCGCTCTCGAAGATGACCGGGCGCGATCACACCCACCTGGCGACCCCGCGCGAGCATGACAGCATCCGCTTCCGCGACATCCAGGCGCAGCCGCGCAAGATCATCTCGTCGCCGACCTGGTCGGGCCTGGAAAGCGAAGAAGTCAGCTACAACGCCTGCTACACCAACGTCCATGAACTGATCCCATGGCGCACCCTCACCGGCCGCCAGCAGTTCTACCAGGACCACGCCTGGATGCGCGACTTCGGCGAGGGACTGTGCGTGTACAAGGCCGCGATCGACACCAAGACCACGGACGCGCTGCTGAACGCCCGCCCCAACGGCAACAAGGAGATCGCGCTCAACTTCATCACGCCGCACCAGAAATGGGGCATCCACTCGACCTATTCGGACAATATGCGGATGCTGACCCTGTCGCGCGGCGGTCCCCACGTGTGGCTGTCGGAAGTCGACGCCAAGGCGGCCGGGATCGAGGACAACGACTGGATCGAGGTGTTCAACGTCAACGGCACGCTGACCGCACGCGCCGTCGTGAGCCAGCGCGTCCCCGAGGGCATGACCCTGATGTACCACGCCCAGGAAAAGATCGTGAATGTGCCGGGCGCCGAGATGTCGAAGAAACGCGGCGGCATCCACAACTCGGTGACCCGCGCCGTCACCAAGCCGACCCACATGATCGGCGGCTACGCCCAGCTGTCGTACGGCTTCAACTACTACGGCACGGTCGGCTCCAACCGCGACGAATTCGTCCTGGTGCGCAAGATGCGCGACGTAGAGTGGATGGAAGGTGCGCTGGTGGAGTCAACCCCGGCGCACGCTTGAGAACAACAGGAGTCGAAAATGAAGATCAGAGCACAAATCGGGATGGTGCTGAACCTGGACAAATGCATCGGTTGCCACACCTGCTCGGTGACCTGCAAGAACGTCTGGACCAGCCGCGACGGCGTCGAATACGCCTGGTTCAACAACGTCGAGACCAAGCCGGGCATCGGCTATCCAAAGGAATGGGAAAACCAGGACAAGTGGAATGGCGGCTGGAGACGCAATGCGGCCGGGAAGATCGAGCCGCGCCAGGGCTCGCGCCTGAAAATCCTGGCCAATATCTTCGCCAATCCCAACCTGCCGGCGATCGACGAGTACTACGAGCCGTTCACCTACGACTACGAGCGCCTGCAGAATGCGCCGCTGTCCGAAACCCCGCCCACCGCGCGTCCGGTGTCGGTCCTGACCGGCAAGAAGATGGACAAGATCGAGTGGGGCCCGAACTGGGAAGATGACCTGGGCGGCGAGTTCGCCAAGCGCAGCAAGGACAAATTGTTCGACAATGTGCAGAAAGAGATGTACTCGACCTTCGAGAACACCTTCATGATGTACCTGCCGCGCCTGTGCGAGCATTGCCTCAATCCGGCCTGCGTGGCCTCTTGCCCTTCGGGCTCGGTCTACAAGCGCGAAGACGACGGCATCGTGCTGATCGATCAGGACAAGTGCCGCGGCTGGCGCATGTGCATCTCGGGTTGCCCGTACAAGAAGATCTACTACAATTGGTCATCCGGCAAGGCCGAGAAGTGCACCTTCTGCTACCCGCGCATCGAGGCCGGCCAGCCGACCGTGTGCTCCGAGACCTGCGTGGGCCGCATCCGCTACCTGGGCGTGCTGCTGTACGACGCCGACAAGATCGAGGCCGCCGCCTCGGTGGCCGACGAACAGGACCTGTACGAGTCGCAGCTCGGCCTGTTCCTCGATCCGCACGACCCCGAGGTCATCGCCGAAGCCCGCCGCCAGGGCATTCCCGACGCATGGCTGGAATCGGCCAAGCGCTCGCCGGTGTACAAGATGGCGGTCGAGTGGAAGATCGCCTTCCCGCTGCACCCCGAATACCGCACCCTGCCGATGGTGTGGTACATCCCGCCGCTGTCGCCGATCCAGGCTGCCGCCGAAAGCGGCAAGATGGGCATGAACGGCATCCTGCCCGACACCCGCAGCCTGCGCATCCCGGTGCGCTATCTCGCCAACCTGCTCACCGCCGGCAAGGAAGCGCCGATCGTCCACGCGCTGGACCGCATGCTGGCGATGCGCGCCTATATGCGCGCAAAAACTGTCGACGGACAACCGGACCTGAAGGTGCTGGGCCAGGTGGGCCTGTCCCAGGAGGTGGTGGAGGACATGTACCACATCATGGCGATCGCCAACTACGAAGACCGCTTCGTGATCCCGAGCAGCCACAAGGAGATGGCCGAGGACAGCTTCAACGACAAGGGTTCCTGCGGTTTCTCGTTCGGCAACGGCTGCTCGGACGGCGTCAGCGACGCCTCGCTGTTCGGCAAGAGGAAGCAGGGCTCGACCCACTTCGTCTCGATGCCGAAGTCGCGCAAGAAAAAAGAAACCGAGCAGGCTTGAGGACTTATCATGAAACACTACCGCATCCTTTCCGCCCTGCTGCTCTACCCGGAGCCGGAACTGCTCGCCGCCCTGCCCGAGATGGAGGCCGGGCTCGATGCCCGGCCCGGCATGCGCGCCGCCCTGCGTCCGCTGCTGACCCATCTCGCAGGCGAAGACCTGATCACCCTGCAGCAGTACTACGTGCAGACCTTCGACCGCACGCCCTCGCACTCGCTGCACCTGTTCGAGCACATCCACGGCGAGTCGCGCGACCGCGGCCAGGCCATGGTCGACCTGATGGAAGAGTACAAGAAGCACGGCCTGCAAATGGAGGGCGACGAGCTGCCCGACTTCGTGCCGCTGTTCCTGGAATTCCTGTCCCAGCTCGACGGCGAGCTTGACGCGGGCCCGCTGCTGGGCGACGCCGTGCACGTGCTGGCGCATATCGGCAACAAGCTGGCCGCCAACGGCAACGTCTATGCTTGCGTGTTCGACGTGCTGGAGCAGCTCAGCCCCGTGCTGGCCGAGGAGCTCAGCGAGCCGCCGGTCAAGGACATGGACGAGGCGCTCGAGACCTTCGGCCCCGGGGCCGACGGCGTCGAGCCGCTGCTCAAGCACGCCGCCGGCGGCGCGCAACCGATCAACTTCTATCCGCAGGGCGCCCACCGCGCCCCGGCATCCGCCTGAACAGGAGATCCATCATGGACTACGTGAACCAATTCTTCTTCGGGATCTATCCCTACATCGCCCTGGCGATCTTCCTGCTCGGGAGCCTGATCCGCTTCGACCGCGAGCAATACAGCTGGAAGTCGGAATCGACCCAGGTGCTGCACCGCGGCAGCCTGCGCTGGGGCTCGGCGCTGTTCCACATCGGCGTCATCGGCCTGCTGTTCGGCCACGCCGTCGGCCTGCTCACCCCGGTCTGGGTCTGGGACAACATGGGCATCGCTCACAGCACCAAGCAGATCGTGGCCATGGCCGCGGGCGGCGTGATGGGCCTGATCTGCCTGGCCGGCATCACGATGCTGCTGGTGCGCCGCTTCACCTCCGATCGCCTGCGCCGCGTCACCACCTTCAAGGACAAGATCGTGCTGCTGTGGATCCTGGCCACCCTGCTGCTGGGCCTGGGCTCGATCTTCACTTCCTTCGACCACCTCGACGGCGAGACCATGGTCAGCCTGATGCGCTGGGCCCAGCACATCGTGACCTTCCGTGGCGACGCCGCATCCTACGTGATCGAGGCGCCGGTGGTCTTCAAGCTGCACCTGTTCATGGGCATGTCGCTGTTCGTGATCTTCCCGTTCACCCGCCTGGTGCACGTGTGGAGCGGCTTCGGCGCCCTGGGCTACCTGGGCCGCGCCTTCCAGCTGGTCCGTTCGCGCTAAGGAGATCATGATGGGACTGTCCGTCAACGGCGTCGACATCGACGATCACGTCATCGAACGCGAGCTGGCGCACCACCAGCATGCCGCCAATCCGCTCAAGCAGTCGGTGCACGAGGTGGTGCTCCGCACCCTGCTGTTGCAAGAGGCCGACCGGCTCGGCCTGTGCATGCTGGGCGAGGATGAAGACGCCTGCATCGAAGCGCTGCTGGCGAGCGAGGTGCGGGTGCCGCAGGCCGACGACGCAGCCTGCACCCGCTTCTACGCGGCCAATCCGGCGCAATTCACCAACGGGGAGCTGGTCGAGGCGCGCCACATCCTGTTCCAGGTGACGCCGGATGCCCCGCTCGAGCTGCTGCGCGAGACCGCCGACTCGGTGCTGGCGGCGCTCAAGGCGGGCCCGGAGCGCTTCGACGAGCTGGCGCGCCAGTACTCGAACTGCCCGTCCGGCGCCGTCGGCGGCAGCCTGGGCCAGCTGGCGCGCGGCCAGTGCGTGCCCGAGTTCGATGACGCCGTGTTCCGCCTGGAACCAGGGCAGCTGGCCGGGCGCCCGGTCGAGACCCGCTTCGGCCTTCACATCGTGCAGGTCCAGCGCCGGGTCGCGGGCCAGCTACTGCCGTTCGAAGCGGTGCGCGAGCGGATCGCCGAGTATCTGACCACGGCGGCCTGGCAGCGCGGCGTGCACCAATACCTGCAACTGCTGGTGGGCCGCGCCGACGTCAAGGGAGTCGAGCTGGAAGGCGCGGTGTCGCCGCTGGTGCAGTAGCGCCCAGCTTCTTGAACCGGTTCAAGGCGCCGCTCTCCATCAAAAGATATAGTCGCGGCACCAAAAATCCGCCTTCTCGCCCATGCCGTCTTCCACGTCCGAACTTCCTGCCCCAGCCACCCATAGCATGCTGGACGACCTGCAGGCGCTGGTCGCCGGCGCCATGCTGGTCTCGCTGGGCATCGCCCTGATGGGCGCGGCCGGCCTGGTCACCGGCGGCGTCGCCGGCCTGTGCCTGCTGCTGCACTACGCCAGCGGCATCGGCTTCGGCCAGATCTTCTTCGTCCTCAGCCTGCCGTTCTACTTCTTTGCGCTGCGCCGCCTGGGGCCGGTCTTCACCTTCAAGACCCTCGGCGCGGTGCTGCTGTTTTCCCTGTGCGCCGAACATCTGCCGCGCTTCTTGCAACTGGGCGATGTCCATCCGCTGTATGCGGCGCTGATGGGCGGCATCCTGGTGGGCGTCGGCCTGCTGATGCTGTTTCGCCACCGGGCCAGCCTGGGCGGCTTCAACATCCTGTGCGTCTATCTGCAGGAGCGCTTCGGCTGGCGCGCCGGCCTCGTGCAGCTGGGGCTCGACGCGCTGATCCTGCTGCTGTCGCTGGCGCTGGTCGAACCCCGGGCATGGTTGCTGTCGCTGCTCGGCACCGTGGTGCTGAACCTGACCCTGGCCGTCAATCACCGTCCGGGGCGCTACCTGGCGGGATGAGGCGCGCCAATCACCTTCTTCTTCAATCATGGACATCACGAATTTTTCCGACTTCCTCGCCGCCGCCCGCACGCAAGACCAGCAGCAACGCCTCCTGTTCCTGTTCGCCGTGCGCGAACTGCCACCCAACCACACGCCCGGCCAGAAGAAACGCTTCGAGGCCGGGCAAGGCGGCGCGCTCACGCCGGTGATGTGCGTCGACAAGGGCGTCGACGAGCTCCTTGACTTCGCCTCGCTGGCGCAAGAGTCGCGCCAGACCGGCCAGCCCTGGGACGTGGCGTTTGCCGCCGCCCTGGCCGGCCAGGACGGCGCCGCCCCCACGGCCGCGGACATCGAACGGGCGCTGCGCATGATGGTCGATGCCGTGCACCGCGGCGCCATCGAGCGCTTCATCGCCTTCGATCCGCAAGGCGAGGCGATGCGCTTCAAATGAGGCAAGGCCCTCCGCGGGCGCTTCCTTGAACCAGTTCAATGCGCCCGGAAGCGCGGGTGGCTACAGTCACGGCACGCTACACCACCTCGCATCGTTCATGACACCGACACCCACTGAAGCATCTTCCGTCCCCCGCCCTCCCCTGGAACTGGTCTGCCCCGCCGGCAGCCTGCCCGCCCTCAAGGCCGCCGTCGACAACGGCGCGGACTGCGTCTACCTCGGCTTTCGCGACGCCACCAATGCCCGCAACTTTGCCGGCCTGAATTTCGGCGAAGACGCCATCCGCCAGGGCATCGACTACGCCCACCGGCGCGTCCGCAAGGTCTTCCTGGCCTTGAACACCTATCCCCAGGCGGCCGGCTGGGACGCCTGGCGCGCCGCCATCGACCGCGCCGCCGAATTCGGCATCGACGCCATCATCCTGGCCGACCCGGGCCTGATGGAATACGCGGCGCGCGTGCATCCCCAGTTACGCCTGCACCTGTCGGTGCAGGGTTCGGCCACCAACCTGGAGGCGATCGACTTCTACCACCGCCACTTCGGCATCGTGCGCGCGGTGCTGCCGCGCGTGCTGTCCCTGAGCCAGGTCGAGCACCTGATCGGTCGCACGCCGGTCGAGATCGAGGTGTTCGGCTTCGGCAGCCTGTGCGTGATGGTCGAGGGCCGCTGCCAGCTGTCGTCCTACGTGACGGGCGAATCGCCGAACACCCACGGCGTCTGCTCGCCGGCGAAGGCGGTGCGCTGGCAACACACGCCCAAGGGCCTGGAGGCGCGCCTGAACGAGGTGCTGATCGACCGCTACGGCGATGGCGAGCACGCCGGCTATCCAACCCTGTGCAAAGGCCGCTTCGACGTCGGCGACGAAACCTATTACGCGGTCGAGGAGCCGACCAGCCTGAACACGCTCGAGCTCCTGCCCCAACTGGCCAGCCTGGGCGCGCGCGCGATCAAGATCGAGGGCCGCCAGCGCAGCCCGGCCTATGTGGCCCAGGTGACGCGAGTATGGCGCGAGGCGATCGACACCTGCCTGTCGAACCAGCGCTTCTCGCTCAAGCCGGCCTGGATGGCGGAACTCGACAAGGTGGCCGAAGGGCAGCAGCACACCCTCGGCGCCTATCATCGTCCCTGGAAGTAAACACCATGAAAATCTCTCTTGGCCCCATCCAGTATTACTGGCCGCGCGCCACCGTCCTGGCCTTCTACGAGGCGGTCGCCAGCAGCCCGGTCGACATCGTCCATCTCGGCGAAGCCGTGTGCTCGCGCCGCCATGAGCTGCGCCTGCCCGACTGGCTGGCCGTGGCCGAACTGCTGCAGCAGGCCGGCAAGCAGGTGGTGCTGTCGACCCAGGTGCTGATCGAATCGAGCTCGGACCTCGGCGCCATGCGCCGCGTCGCCGCCAACGGCCGCTTCCTGGTCGAGGCCAACGACATGGGCGCGGTCAACCTCATGAGCGGGCAGCCGTTCGTGGCCGGCCCGCACCTGAACCTGTACAGCGCCCAGTCGCTCGGCATCGTCGCTCGCCTGGGCGCCACGCGCTGGGTGATGCCACTCGAAATGTCGCGCGCCGGCCTGGCCGCGATCCTGACCAACCGACCCGAAGGCATGGAAACCGAGGTCTTCGCCTATGGCCGCCTGCCGCTGGCCTTCTCGGCGCGCTGCTTCACCGCGCGCCACCGCAACCTGCCGAAGGACGACTGCCGCTTCAGCTGCATCGAGCATCCGGACGGGCTGGTGATGCAGACCCGCGAGAAACAACCCTTCCTGGTCCTGAACGGCATCCAGACCCAGTCAGCCCTGGTCTACAACCTGGTTGGAGAGTTCGATGCGATGCGCGCCATGGGTGTGGACGTGGTGCGTCTCAGCCCGCAATCGAACCATATGCCCGCCATCCTGTCCCTGGTGCGCGCCGTCCTGGATGGCGCGGTCGCGCCGGCCGAAGCGGCCGCGCGCATGGCGCCCCTGATGCCGGACGGGGCTTGCGACGGCTTCTGGCACGGCCGCCCGGGGCTGGAACGCATTGCCGCCTGACCACACGACAAGGATTATTCATGCACACCGATTCGCACCCACTGCCTGCGCCCGTCAAGCGCCTGCTATCCCTGCTGCCGGCGGCGCCGGGCTCGCGCCTGTTCGCCACCGCGCTCAACCTGGCGCTGGTGCGTCACCTGCCCGACGACGTGCGCGCCGCCCTGCGCGCCAAGCGCCTGCGCCTATGCGCGCTCGATGCCGGCCTCGCCTTCGACTTCACCTGGGACGGCGCCGCCTTCAGGCCGGCCGCGCGAGGCCAGGAGCCGGACCTCACCATCAGCGCCAGCCTGCATGACTTCGCCCAGCTGGCGGCGCGCAAGGAAGACCCGGACACCCTGTTCTTCAGCCGCCGCCTGCTGATGGAAGGCGACACCGAACTGGGACTGATGGTCAAGAACACGCTCGACGCGATCGACGGCCCGGTGTTCGACCCGCGCTCGCTGGCGCCGCACCGCGTGCTGGCGGCGCACAGGTCACGCGCATCTTCGGGAGGGCCCGCGGTCCAGGATTCTTGAACCGGTTTAAGGCGGCCGGGGCGCGAAGGGCGGATAGTGGACGGATACAGCGATTTCACCAACAGGATCGAACGATCCAATACCCGTCAAACCCGATGAACGCAAAAGACCACCTGTTTACTGCAGCCATGCCTCCACAAGAGGTATCGATCGACGTCCTGCGCGAAAAATATGCGCGCGGCCTGGAGACCACGATCGACGAAGTGCGCGCCCGCGTGGCGCATGCGCTGGCAAGCCATGAGCCGCAAGCCGTGCGCGCCGAGATGGAGCAGCGCTTCCTGTGGGCCCAGGAACACGGCTTCGTGCCGGCCGGGCGCATCAACTCCGCCGCAGGCCTGGGAATCAAGGCCACCCTGATGAACTGCTTCGTGCAGCCGGTGGGCGACTCCATCACCGGTATTGATGACGGCCTGCCCGGCATCTATACGGCGGTGGCCGAGGCAGCCGAGACGATGCGCCGCGGCGGCGGCGTCGGCTACGACTTCAGTCCGATCCGCCCCGCCGGCAGCTTTGTTACAGGCACCCATTCGCGCGCTTCCGGCCCGGTGTCGTACATGGAAGTGTTCGACGCCTCGTGCCGCACGGTGGAGTCGGCCGGCGCGCGCCGCGGCGCCCAGATGGGCGTGCTGCGCATCGACCATCCCGACATCGAGCGCTTCATCGCCGCCAAGGACGGTGGGGCCTTCAGCAACTTCAACCTGTCGGTCGGCGTCAGCGACGCCTTCATGGAGGCGGTGCTGGCCGGCGAAGACGTCGCGCTGGTGCACCGCGCCCCGCCGGCCCAGGAAGCCATCGATGGCGGCGCCTTCCAGCGCGACGACGGCCTGTGGGTATATCGCAGCGTGGCGGCGCGGGCGCTGTGGGACAAGGTGATCGGTTCGACCTACGACCACGCCGAACCGGGCGTGCTGTTCATCGACCGCATGAACCAGGAGAACAATCTGTACTGGTGCGAGCGGCTGGCGGCCACCAATCCCTGCGGCGAGCAGCCGCTGCCGCCCTATGGCTGCTGCGACCTCGGTTCGCTCAACCTGACCCGCTTCATCAGCCAGCCCTTCACGCCCGGCGCGGCGTTCGACTTCGACACCATGCGCGAAGTGGCGGCGATCGGCGTGCGCATGCTCGACCTGGCGCTCGACGCCAACCAGTGGCCGCTGCCGCAACAGGCCGAGGAAGGCGCCAGCAAGCGCCGCATCGGCCTGGGCTTCATGGGCCTGGGCAGCGCCCTGGTCATGCTCGGCCTGCGCTACGATGCGCCGGAAGGCCGCGCCATGGCGGCCCGCATCGCGCGCGAGCTGCGCAACGCGGCGTATGCGGCATCGATCGCGCTGGCCCGCGAGAAAGGCGCCTTTCCATTGTTCGACGCCGAGCGCTACCTGGCCGGCCAGTTCGTCGGCCGCCTGCCCGACGCCCTGCGCGAAGACATCGCGCGCCACGGCATCCGCAACTCGCACCTGCTGTCGATCGCGCCGACCGGCACCATCTCGCTGGCCTTCGCCGACAATGCCTCGAACGGCATCGAGCCGGCCTTTTCCTGGGTCTACCAGCGCAGGAAGCGCATGCCGGACGACTCCATCCGAACCTATGAGGTCGCGGACCACGCCTGGCGGCTGCACCGGCATCTGGGCTACCAGGAGGACGGCGCGCCGCTGCCGCCCCAATTCATCACCGCGCTCGAGATGTCGGCCCTGGACCACCTGCGCATGATGGAAGCGGTGCAGCCCTACGTCGACACGGCAATCTCGAAGACCGTCAACGTGCCGGCCGATTACCCGTATGCCGAGTTCAAGGACCTGTACACCGAAGCCTGGCGCGCCGGCCTGAAGGGCTTGGCCACCTACCGCCCGAACAGCGTCACCGGCAGCGTGCTGAGCGTCGCCGCGCCCGAGCCGGATTCGAAGCCGGAAGCCGCAGCAGCCCCCGCCTCGGACGACGACCCGCTGCGCAAGCGCTTCGCATCGCGCCCGCTGGGCGAACTCGAGTCGCTCACCTCGAAGGTCGAGTACACGACCCAGGAGGGCAAGAAAGCGGTCTACCTGACCATCAGCTTCCTGCGCGTCGAGGGCCTGCACGACGGCCGCCCGGTGACCGTCGAGCGCCCGTTCGAGTTCTTCATGCCGGCCAACCAGCGCAGCGACGGCCACCAGTGGATCACCTCGACCATGCGCCTGCTGTCGCTGGCGGCGCGCGCCGGCAGCCCGGTGGCCAAGGCCCTGGCCGACATGCGCGAAGTGGTGTGGGAAAAAGGGCCGGTGCGCTGCGGCCACCTGAGCCGCGAGGACGGCGTGCAGGTGCCGGTGTACCACGATTCCGAGGTGGCGGCGATCGCCTTCATGCTGCAGCGGATGCTGATCCGGCGCGGCTTCCTGGACGCCTGGGGCAACCAGGTGCCGGTCGACCAGCTCGACCGCGCGCTGGCGGCGCGCACCGCGGAACCCGGGGAAGCGGCCGGGCCGGCGATCGCAGAAACCATCGCCGCCGAGCCGCGCGCCGCCGCCAAGTGCCCCGAATGCGGCGCCCGCGCGCTGCAGAAGGTCGACGGCTGCGCGCGCTGCGCCGAATGCCATTACATCGGCAGCTGCGGCTGACCGGCATGATCAAACCAAAGGAGCTCCATATGGAACATCGTCTGCAACTGGACGCCGCGCTCGACCAGCCCGGCGCCGACCACATCCTGTACTGGCTGCGCGCCATCCCCGGCGTAAACGCAGTCGAGGCCAATGCCGGCGCGAGCCAGGTCAGGGTGCTGTACGACGGCGAGCTGACCTCGTCGCGCGAGATCGACATCACGGCCTTGCGCGCCGGCTTCCCGGTGCGCCAGGCCCGGGCCGGCGGTTGCTGCGGCGCCTGCGGCGGGGGCTGATCTTTCAGGAATCTAGATGCTGCTCAGGTAATCCGCCGCGTCCGGCCTCGGGCGCGGCGGTTTTTCCATGGCTGCCGTGCCCAGGCCGACGAAGCAGATGGCGCGCTCGTGCGGGGCCAGACGCAGCAGGCGGCGCATCCCGGGTGCATCCATCGCGGCCCCGCTGGCCAGGCCGGTCGCGAAGCCGGCCGCGCCGGCCGCGAGCAGCATGTTCTGCAAGGCGCAGCCGAGCGACACCAGTTTTTCGCTTACCGGAATCGCCTTGGCCACGGCATCGTCGCGCAGCACCGCCACCAGCAGGCATGGCGCACGCTGCGCCTTGTCGCGCGCCGTGGCCAGCGCTTCTTCGCCGCAGCCGGGATCGCGCTCGGCCAGCGCCTCGGCGAACACCTCGCCCAGGTCGGCGCGCCGCTCTTGCGGAATGAGCACGAAACGCCATGGCCGCAACAGGCCATGGTCGGGCGCATGCGCGGCCGCTTCGACGATGCGCGCCAGCGCCTGCGGATCGGGCCCTGGCGCCTGCAGGCGCCGCAGCGTGAAATTGCGGCGCGCTGCCACGAGGGTATGGAAATCGTGCGTAGTCATGCGCGCAGTATAACGAGAGCGGAGCGACCCTGCCGGCGCCGCACGGCGTAGTCCGAATGGGTGCCGGGGGCCGGAGCGCCACGGCCGAAAGCAGGAGCGAGCATCGTCCCGCGCTACCCATGATGACCCAAAAATCATTCTTACCACGCTTTTTGAGACGCCAATGCCATCCGGAATCAGGGAGATCGGCGGCTCGCCAAACGTGGTCTGGCGAGCCATGCGCCGCAGGGATGTAATGGAGGTCCATCCACAAGGAGAACCCTGATGACCACCAAAACCTCCACCATCGGCCGCACCCTGGCCTGCATCTTGACTGCGGCACTGGCCACGAGCGCCGCAGCCCAGATTCCGGCGAAGTATGCCGACCCCGCCAAGCCGGCCCTGCCCGACCCCGGCATGCAGCTCGACCTCAAGCGCACCGCGCTGGTGGTGATCGATCCGCAGATCGACTTCATGAGCGCCAAGGGCGGCGCCTGGCCGGTGGTCGGCGAAAGCGTCACCGAGCAGAACCTGGTGCCCAACCTGGGCAAGCTGTTCAAGGCCTCGAAGGCGGCCGGCATCGTGGTCTCGATCTCGCCGCACTACTACTATCCGCACGACCACGCCTGGAAGCATGGCGGCCCGGCCGAGATCTTCCAGCACAAGATCAAGATCTTCGACCGTCCCAGCGCGCTGAGCCTGGACGGCTTCCGCGGTTCCGGCGCCGACTTCATGCCCGAGTTCAAATCGTATATCGAGGACGGCAAGACCATCGTCGCCTCGCCGCACAAGCTGTACGGCCCGCAGACCAACGACCTGGTTCTCCAGCTGCGCAAGCAGGGCGTGGACAAGATCATCCTGGCCGGGATGCTCTCGAACCTGTGCGTGGAATCGCACCTGCGCGAATTCCTCGAACGCGGCTTCGAAGTGGCCGTGGTGCGCGACGCCGTGGCCGGACCCAAGACCCCGGAAGGCGACGGCTACGCGAGCGCGCTGGTCAACTACCGCTACATCGCCAATGCGCTGTGGACCACCGACCAGACCGTGCAGAAGCTACAGGCCGGAAAATAGAACGGCGTCAGTAGACGTCGCGCCGGTAGCGGCCCGTCTCCATCAGGCCCTCGAGCCGGGCCTGGCCCAGGATGAGGGCCAGCGCCTCGTGCACCGCGCCGGCCATGCCCTGCAGGCTGCCGCACACGTGGATCGTGGCGCCGTCGTCGATCCATGCGCGCAGCAGCCCGGCCCGCGCATGCAGCCGGTCCTGCACGTATTCCGGGTCGGGGTCGCGCGAGAACGCCAGGTCGAGTTCGGGCAGCATGCCTTCGGCCCGCAAGACCGCCAGCTCGGCGTCGCACAGGCTGTCGAAGGCGCGCTGGCGCTCGCCGAACACCAGCCAGTTGCGGCCCCGTCCCATGCTGGCCCGGCCACGCAAATGACCGCGCAGGCCAGCCATGCCGGAACCGTTGCCGATATAGATGCAGGGACGGTCGTCGTCCGGGGCATGGAAGCCCGGATTGGCGACCAGCCGCGCCTGCACCGAACCGCCGACGGCCAGGTGCTCGGTCAACCAGCCGGAGGCCAGGCCGAGGCCGCCCTCGTGACGCTGCTGGCGCACCAGCAGTTCCACCGCGCCGTCCTCCTGCACGCTGGCGATCGAATAGCGGCGCGGCGCCGACGGCGCACCGGGGACGGCGACGTCGACTAGGTCGCCCGGCTGCCAGCTGGCATCCGCGCCGGACCGCAGCGTGATTTCGTACAGCGGCGCGCCCAGGCTGCCCGGGTTGAGCAGGCGCCGCGCATGCAGCACCCAGTCGCAAAACGGTGCGTCCGTACCGGCTGGCGGCAGTTTGCCCGCGGCCGCGCCCAGTCCGCCCAACGCGTGCATCCAGCGTCCCAGCGCCGTCGCGTCGCCCTGGTCCACTTCGATCAGGGGGAACAACGGCTTGCCGCCCAGCGCCTGCAGGCGGCGCTCGAGCGCGTGGCCGTAGCCGCAGAAGCGGGCGTAATTGCGGTCGCCCAGCGCCAGCACGGCGAAGCGGCAGCTCTCGAACATGGACTGCCACGCGTCCAGCTCGCGGCTGAAGCGGCGTGCGGAATCGGGCGCCTCGCCTTCGCCGAAGGTGCTGGCCACGAACAGTGCCTGTCCGTAGCCGGCCAGGTCGGCCGGCGCCAGCGCCGATACGGCGCGCAGGTCGACCGCGCGACCCCCGGCGCGCAGGGCTCCGGCGCTGTGCAGCGCAATCCGTTCGGCCTGGCCGCCCTGGGACGCAAAGGCCACAAGGACCGGCGCGCCGGCGGTATTCACGCCGGCCTGCGCCGCCAGGCTGCGCTCGCGCGCCAGCGCACGCTTCTGGCGCCGGCGGCCCAGGTACAGCATCCAGCCGGTGATCGCGAAGCCCGGCAAGGCCAGGCTGGCCAGCATCATGACGATCCGGCCGGGCAAGCCGAAATAGGTGCCGGTATGCAGCGGGCGGATGGTGGTCAGGGCGCGTTGGCCAGCGTCCTTGTCGGCATGACGCTCGTCCTGGCGTACCGCGCCGTCGGCAGCGACGGTCATGCGGTTGCGCGCGCGGTCGTGCGGCGCATCCTGGGCCAGCCAGGTGAGCTGGTAGGCGCCGCTCCCGCGTTCCGGCAGGCGGATGGTCGCGCTCGACCAGTCGGGCGCCGTCGACACGAAGGTTTGCCAGGCCGGCTTCAGGCCACCCTGGCTGCGTGCCCCGGTCGTGGACCTGGCTTCGCGCGGCTGCGCCGACGGCGTCCCGGCCCAGTCCTGCAAGGTGCCGCGCACGATGTCGAAACTCCAGTAAAGTCCGGTGCCCGCCACCACCAGGTAGGCGACCAGGGCCCAGGTGCCGGCGATCGCATGCAGCGCCCACAGGAAGGAGCGGCCTCGCAGCGCCGTGTTGAACGTCAGCCAGCTGCGCCAGTCCTTCTTGCGCGGCCAGCGCAGGTACAGGCCGCTGAGCGCCAGTCCGACCAGGCACAGGGCCAGGATGCCGAGCACGATGCGGCCCGGCGCGCGCGGCAGCAGCAGCCAGCGGTGCAGCGAATCGACGAACTGGAAGAAGGCTTCGCCGCGCACGGCGGGCAGCACGCTGCCGTCATAGGGATGGACGTGGATCTCCAGCCCGCGCCGCTCACCGCGCGGCGGGGCGAAGCGTACGCTGACGGTGCTGCCGGCCTGCGCCTTGAACGCGAGACTGGCGACCCGCTCGCCGGGATGGGCCTGGCGGGCCGCGCGCAGGATCTGTTCCGGCTCCAGGCGCGGCCGTGGCTCGACCGGCACGGCGAATACGCCGGGATTGATGCTTTCCACGATCTCGTCCTCGAAAGCGAGGATGGCGCCGGTCAAGCCGATCACGGCCAGCAAGGTGCCGGCCGTGATACCGACGAACCAGTGCAGCTGGAACCAGACCTCGCGCAAGGTCGGCAGGCGCCAGCGCCGCTGCGAACCCAGCGCCGCCTTCACAGTTCCACCTTCATCGACAGCTTGACCAGGCGCGGCAGGCCGGCGGAGAGGCGCGTGCCGGCGCCCGCCCAATACTGCTTGTCGCCCGCGTTGTCGACGTTGAGCTGCCAGGTGGTGCGCCTGCCGAAGGCCTGCGTGGCATAGCGCCCGCCGACGCTGAACAGGGTGACGCCGCCCAGCCAGGCCTGGTTCAAGTCATTCACCGGCCGCCTGCCGGTGTAATAGGCGCCCAGGGTCAGCGACAGGCCCGGCATCGCATCGAGGTCATAGGCCAGGAAGCTGCTGGCGGTGCGCCGGGCCGCGTTCTCGGGCAGCTTGCCGTCGTAGGCGGCGCCGATGTCGCGGAACTCGGGATCGAGCACCTGGGCCGAACCCTGCCACGACAGGCGGCGCGTCAGGCGCCCTTGCGCCGACAGCTCGACGCCGCGATAGCGCTGTTCGCCGTCGGCGGTGAACACGTTCGCGGCATTCGTGTAGTAGCCGGGACGGTCGATGTCGAACAGCGCCAGCTGGGTCAGGAAGCCGCCGTCTCCGCCGCTGCGCCAGCGCGCGCCGATCTCCTTCTGCTTGCTCACGCCCGGCGCCATGCGGGTGCCCTCGTTGGCGCTGCCGGCGGGCGCGGCCTCGCCTTCCTCGAGCCCTTCGGCCATCGAGGCATACAGCGAGATGTCGTCGCGCGCGCGCCAGATCACGGCGGCCATTGGCGTGGTCTCGCTGACGTCGTAGCGGTTGGCGCCCTGGCTGCTCTGGTAGTCAACCCGGCGCACGCCGCCGATCAACTGCCACTGGCCCAGCTGGACGCGATCCACCAGGTACAGGCCCTTGTCGCGGCTGTCCAGCGCGGCGGTGGTCGGCCGGGTCGGCGCGGCGCCGAAGCTGGCGTTGCGGATCGGGACCGGGTCATACAGGTTTTGCACGGGAATCGTGTAGTTGGACTGGTAGACCGGCGCCTGGCCCTTGTCGGTCCCGCTCACGCCGAGCGTCAGGTCGTGGGCCAGCGCGCCGGTCGAGAAGCGCCCGGCCAGCTCGGCGCGCAGCATGTCGGAGTCGACATCCGCGAACTGGGAGTTGCCGGTGATGCGACCGGCGCCGGTGGCGACGCTGGCGGCGTTATCGAAGCGGAAGATCGGCAGGTTGCGCTCGCGTTTGGTCTCGGCATGGCCGGCTTCCAGGGTGAGGGCCCAGTCCTGGTTCAGCGCGACGTCGGCGCGCAGCTGGACGTTGCGCGCATGGGTCTCGAAACGGGCCCAGTCCGGGCCGATCAGGCGGCGCGGATCGACGGCGCGCGGCAAGGCGATAACGCCGCCCACGACCGGCGGCAGGTTGACGCCGGCCTGCTCGGTCACGCGGCGCTTGTCGTATTCGAGGTCGGCGCGCAGGCGCACGCGCTCGTTCACGCGCCAGTCGAGGGCGGCGGAAGCGAAGCCGCGGTTGCCGTTGCCGACGCCGTCGAGGTGCGAGCCGAGCGTGCCGCCGGCCGCGTTGATGCGCACGCCGAACTCCTGGCGCTGCCCGAAACGGCGCGCCACGTCGGCCGTGGCGACCGCCGAACCGTTATCGTCGAGCGCCAGCCCGACGGTGTTGACCGGCACGCTGCCGGCGCGCTTGGTGACGAAGTTGACCACGCCGGCCGGCGAAGTAAAGCCGTAGTACAGGGCAGTGGCGCCCTTGAGCACCTCGACCCGTTCCTTGTTCTCCAGCGCCACCTGGCCGAAGTTCATCAGCGGCAGCGAGCCGTTGAGGCGGTAGTTGGTGCGGTTCTCCACCGCGATGCCGCGGATGACCAGCTGGTCCCAGGTGTCGCCGCCGTTCTGCTGGCGGGTGACGCCGGCCGTATTGCGCATCGCGTCGTACAGGCCGGCGGCGGCCTGCAGCTCGAGCACCTCGCGCGTGATCACATTGACGGTCGACGGCACGTCCATGACGTCCGAGCCACGGAAGCTGCCCGCCTCCACCGTGTTCGGCATGAAGCCCTGGGCCCGGGTCGCGGTGACGCGCACCGCCTGCATATCCTGTTCGTCAGTCTCCTGCGACGCCGCGCAGAGGGGGAACGCTTGAGACAGCGCGAGGACGGTCAAGAGTGGACGAAGGGGGGCAAGAGGCATGGCATGCAGGATTCATGATCGAGACCGGCATCCTATCGAGAATGAGAATCATTTTCAATACGAGCAACTACTTAGCTGTTCGATACCAGCGATCCTTGCCGAGCATGATCTCGTGGTGCCCACGTCCGGCGGGCATCATCGGAAAACAGTTCTCGGCCTGCGCGACCCTTACGTCGAGCAGGAACGGCCGGTCCGACGCCAGGCAGGCATCCATCCCCGCCTCCAGTTCGCCCGGATGATCAACCCGCCGCGCCTCCCAGCCGAAGGCGCGCGCCAGCGCCACGAAGTCGGGCAAGGCTTCCGTATAGCTGTGGCTATAGCGCCCGCCGTGGTGCAGTTCCTGCCACTGGCGCACCATGCCCATGCAGCCGTTGTTCGACAAGACCAGCTTGACCGGACAGCGGTGCTGCACCGCGGTCGACAGTTCCTGGATATTCATCAGCACCGAGGCGTCGCCGCTGATGCAGACAACCAGGGCGTCAGGATGCGCGACCTGCGCGCCGATCGCCGCCGGCAAGCCATAGCCCATGGTGCCGGCGCCGCCCGAGGTCAGCCAGCGCCGCGGCGTCTCGAAGCCCAGGTATTGCGCGGCCCACATCTGGTGCTGGCCGACGTCGGTCGAGACGATCGCGTTCCTTCCCGCCAGGCGCCCGGCCAGCGTCGACATCAGCTGCTGCGGGACGATCGCGGCGTCCTGCGCGGCGAAGTCCAGGCAGCGCTCGGCGCGCCAGGTCCCGATCGTGCGCCACCAATCCCTGGTCAAGGCCGGATCGGCGCGCAAGCCGTCGATCCGGTCCAGCAGGCCGCGCAGCACGGCGCCGCAATCGCCGCGCAGGCCGACGTCGGCCGGCACCACCTTGCCGATCGAGCGCGGGTCGATGTCGACGTGGACGATCTTCGCCTGCGGGCAGAAGTCGGCCAGCCGTCCCGTTACCCGGTCGTCGAAGCGCGCGCCGACGCACACGACCAGGTCGGCGCCATGCATTGCCAGGTTCGCTTCCAGCGTGCCGTGCATGCCCAGCATGCCCAGCCAGCGCCGGTCCGAAGCCGGAAAGGCGCCCAGTCCCATCAGGGTCAGCGTGCATGGCGCGTCCTTCCAGCGCACCAGGCGCGTGAAGGCGGCGCAGGCGTCGAGACCGGCGTTGATCAAGCCGCCACCGCCGTAGAACACCGGGCGCCGCGCCTGGCGGATGAGAAGCGCCGCGGCGTCCAGGCCCTCCAGGTCGTCGCCCGCGGCGCGCAGCACCGGGGCCGGTTTCACCTGGCGTCCGAAGTCGGCGGCGTCCACGACGCGCGCCTGGATATCCTTGGGCACGTCCACCAGCACCGGACCGGGCCGGCCCTCGCTGGCCTCGCGCACCGCGCGCCGGATCGTGGCATTGATGTCGCGCGTGGCCCGCAGCTGCGTATTCCACTTGGTGACCGTGCGGGAGATGCCCAGCGCATCGCACTCCTGGAAGGCGTCGGTGCCGATCGAGGTGGTCGCGACCTGGCCGCTGATGCAGAGGATGGGAATCGAATCGCTCAACGCGTCGAGCAGGCCGGAGGTGGTGTTGGCCACACCCGGCCCGGACGTCACGAACACGACGCCCAGCCGGCCGGTGGAGCGCGCATAGCCTTGCGCCGCATGGACGGCGGCCTGCTCGTGGCGCACCAGCACGTGGCGCAGGCGGGCGTCCTGGGCCAGCGCATCGTACAGCGGCAGCACGGCGCCGCCGGGATAGCCGAACACGGTATCGACGCCGCAGGCGACCAGGGTATCGAGCAGCAGGCCGGCGCCGGTCAGGGCGATCTTGCCGGCGGCTGGCGGGAGGAATTCGGGATGTGGTTTCATGCCTTGCAGTCTATCGACGAAGGACATGAAAGTGCTTCATATTTTCCGCTAAAATTCCAGTATCACCTGAAGGATTTTCACCAAATATGAACCAAGATAAAAAATCTTTCGACGCGACCGATCTCGCCATCCTGGGCATCCTGCTGCGCGACTCGCGCACGCCGCTGCAGGAGATCAGCGCCGCGGTCGGCCTGTCGACCACCTCGTGCTGGAACCGCATCAAGCGGATGACGGACAGCGGCGCCCTGCAGGGTTATACGGTCAAGGTCGACCTGCCCAGCCTCGGCTACCACGACCAGTTGATCGTGCAGGTCACGCTGGACAGCCACAGCGAAGAGACGCTGTACGAATTCGGGCGCGCGCTCGAATCGATTCCCGAAGTGCTCGAAGCGTCGCTGATCTCGGGCGACTACGATTATTTCCTGCGCATCGCGGTGAAGGACACGCGCGACTACGAGCGCCTGCTGCGCGAACGCCTGTACAAGAT
>DDKG01000276.1 GCA_002339265.1 Massilia sp. UBA2604
TGCGCGGCGGGCGGCCGGCCACCAGGCTGACCAGGGTCGGCGCGCCGACCACGACGCCCAGTGCATAGGCGGTGATCAGGTAGCCGGCTTGCGGGATGGTAATGTGCAAGCCGTTGGCGATGTCGGGCAGAATGCCCATCATGACGAATTCGGTCATACCAATGCCGAAGCCGCCAAGGGCGAGTGGAAGTAGGCTTTTCTTGATCACGGGGATTGTTCTTGTTCGGAGTGGAAGAGGGAAGCCGGCCGAAGCGTATGCGCGGCCGGGTCTGGCACTATACCGGGAGCTGGCGGACGCGTCCGCTTTCGTGTCGTGATGACGGGTATAGGTCGCCGGAATGGCTTCAGGCCGGCGCCTGTTCCCCGTCGTCGGCGTCGGACGGCCACTGCAGGCGGCCGTGACCGGCTTCGTCGAGGCGGGCGCGCAGCGCGTCGGCGGCCCCAAGCGGCAGGCTGAAGGTGAAACGCACGTCGTCGCCGTGCTCGACCGCATCGAGGGTGGCGCCGGCGCCATCGAGTTCGCGCCGCAGCATGCCTTCCATGGCATACGGGGCGGTGCAGCGCAGCTGGCGCAGCTTGATGATGGGAACCTTGGTTGCCGTCAGCAAGGCCTGGGCCACGCTGTCGGTATAGGCGCGCACCAGTCCGCCCGCGCCGAGCTTGACGCCGCCGAAGTAGCGCACCACGGTGGCCAGCACGCCTTCCAGGTCCTGGTGGCGCAAGACGTCGAGCATGGGACGGCCGGCAGTGCCGCTGGGTTCGCCATCATCGACCGCAGCCGACTGGCCGCCGGCCAGCAGGGCCCAGCACACATGGGCCGCGCCCGGATGCTGGGCACGCAGCTCGGCCACGATCTTGACGGCCCCGGCGCGGTCCGGCATCGGCTGCACGCAGGCGATGAAACAGCTTTTCTTGATGACCAGTTCGTGGTGAACAGCGCTGGCGATCGTCTGGGGCATGGCGTTCGGAAAGTGAAAACAACAACGCCAACCCGAAGGCTGGCGTTGTTGTTTGAATCTTTGGTAGGCCGTGCGTGGCTCGAACACGCGACCAACGGATTAAAAGTCCGCTGCTCTACCAACTGAGCTAACGACCCGAAGAAGACGAGATTATAGCGGCACTTGACCGATTTACCAAGTGCTTTGAATCACTTTTTATGCATGCCGGTTGTGTCATCGTCGTTCTCGGGCGGATGATCCGGCTGTTTTTCCTGCGTTTCGTCCTGCGTGTCTCCCTGTGAATCCGGTGCGTGCTCATGCCCAGGCGGCAGCTCGCTCTTCTGGACGGGCGCATATTTGGTCTTGGGGTCGCCTTCCATATCGCGTTCGATTTCGTCGTCTTCTGCCTTCACTTCACGCATGGCTTCCGGTTCGAGTTTCTCGGCATCGGTATTCATGCGGATGAACACGCCCCAAGTCGCCAGGATCGCGGCGGCGGCCAGGCCGACCGAGGCGGCATGCGGGAGGAATTGGGGCGCGCCGTTGACGAACTTGAAGACGCCGATCAGGGCCTCGACCGAAAGGGCAACCACGACCACGATCAGGAAACGCGACAGGAAGCGGCGCACGCGGGTCGGCGCACTGATATTGGCCGAACGCTGGATTTCCTCTTCGAGCACGGTCTGCCCCAGTTCCAGCGATGCGACTGCGATGGTCAGCAGGCCGATACATTCGAGCAGGACGTCGAACCGCTCATTGGCGGGTTCGGCATTGAAGGGACTGAGCGCATGCCAGGTCTCGATCCCGGCCAAGACGATCAACCCCATTCCGCAGGTGAAGAAGAGGGCTACGATCATCAGGTAGCCGAGCAGGAAAATTCTTTCGATCAGGTGCATATCGGGAAACTCCAGAAGTTGTAATTACTTTAACACCGAATGTGCTTGGGGCTGTGTCCGGATGAATGCAAGCCGTAGTGATGATTGCGCGCAAGAGCCGCGTGCCGGACACCTTATATCGTGTGCCTGATCAGTTGATGAGGAGCACGTATTGCTATGGCGAATGCGTTGATCGAGGAAGTGACCGCCGCATTGGCGGAATTTTCCGGGGCGATCAGGCTGATCGATCTCAGGGTCGGCGAACGTAACGAGTATCGGTTGCTGGTCGAGGCGTTCGCGGCCGAAGAGGCGGTGCAGGAGGTCGGTTTGCGGGATGTGATCGCCTTGTCGACCAGCGCTCACATCCCGGTGAACACGCTGCCCGGCCAGCCGGCCACCCTTGAGCTCAGCCTGGCCGACGGTACGCGGACATGGTTTTCCGGCGAGGTGTGCGCCGCCGCCATGCTGGACAGCGATGGTGGGCTGGCGCGGTACCGGATCCGCATCGCTCCCTGGATCTGGCGTCTGGCCCATGTACGCAATTGCCGCGTATGGCAGGACAAGCGCGTGATCGACATCGTCGATGCGGTGTTCGCGGATTACCGACCAGCGGCGCGCTGGCGCTGGAGCGACGAAACCAATTCTTTCATGGCCGACGCGCTACCCCGCAGCTATTGCTGCCAGTACCGCGAATCCGATCTGGACTTCGTGCTGCGCCTGCTGGCCGAGGAAGGCTTGAGCTGGCGGATCGAAGAAACCGGCGACGGACACGGCCTGGTGCTGTTCGCCGACAGCAGCCAGCCGAGCGCTGCGCCGGAGGATGCGAGCAGTGCGTCGGACGGCGGCATTCGCTACCACGGAGCCGGTTCGGTCGAGCAGCGCGACTCGGTGCAATCCCTGCACGCCCGGCAGCGGCTGCACGCGTCGCTGATGACGGTGCTCAGCAGCGACTACAAGGCCAGGCGCAGTGTCAGCGCGAATTCCCCGTCCCACGTGCGCTACAACAAGCTGCCGGAACTCGAATCGTATGACGTGCCTGGCCAATATGCCTATGCCAATAGCGCACAGGCACGGCGTTATACTGATTTAAAAATGCAGGGGAAAGAGGCGCGCGGCCAGGTCTGGTCGGGGCGTTCGACCGTGCGCACCTTGCGTGCCGGCACACGACTGGACGTGACCGGCGCGCCGCTGCAGAAGCTGGGCGCGGCCGGCGCCTTCACCGTTCTGCGGGTGAGCAGCGTCGGCATCAACAATCTGCCGCCGCCGGCCCGGGACGCGCTGGCGGAACTGTTCGGCCCGATTCCCGAGCTGCTGGAGCAGGCGCTGCGTGTGGTGCCGGCCGACTTCGGGCTGGCCATCGCCCAGGCGCGCCGCACTGGCTATGCCAATTGCTTCGAGGCGATCCCTTATCAGGTGCCCTGGCGTCCGGAACTGCCGGGCAGCGACGGGCGCACGCACGCCAAGCCGACGGCGCGTGGCGCGCAGAGCGCGATCGTGGTTGGGATGGGCGGCAACGACAGTGCGCAGGGCGCCGACGAACTGTGCTGCGATCGGCTGGGGCGGGTGCGGATCCGGTTTCACTGGCAGGACAGCGGCAGCGCGACTTGCTGGGTGCGCGTGGCGCAGCGTTCGACGGGTTTCCAGTTCCTGCCGCGCATTGGCCAGGAAGTCCTGGTCCAGTTCCTGGAGAACGATATCGATCGGCCGGTCATCGTCGGCGCTTTGTATAACGGGCAGGGCGAGGGCGGCGTCGTGCCGACGCCCGGGGGAGAGCGGACGGCGACGGCTCAGGCCTCGCCGTTCGCAAAGGCTAATGACCATGCGAGGTCGGGACAGGGGAACCTGGCGGGCGGCAATAGCCCTGTATGGCATGGCGCGTCGCCGGAGAGCGAAGGACATCGTAATGGCGCGGCGCAGTGGGGGATTCGGAGCAAGGAGTTTGGCGGTTCAGGGTATAGCCAGTTGTTGTTTGACGATACCGATGGGCAGGGCCGGGTACAACTCAGATGCAGCCATGCGGCGACCGAGTTGAATCTTGGGCATTTGATTCACTCGGCCGACAATTATCGCGGGAGTTTTCGTGGGCTTGGGGCGGAGTTGCGGACCGATGCGTATGGAGCGGTGAGGGCGAGTGGTGGTCTTTTGGTCTCGAGTTACCGGATCAATCATGTAGCGTCAGTGCGGGACCCTGCGGGAATAAATACGGCTGGGGTTGGATTGATTCGGCAAGCCGTGAGATTGGCTGGTGAGTGTCATCAGCAAGCATTGAATCATCGGGCTGTAGGACTCGCAATGCACGTTGGTACGACAAAGACTGTTCTAAGTGCGCTACATGAAAACAAGGCGCCGCTTGAGGCAATGTTCGATGCATTGTTGGGCAACGCTGGAAAGCAAGGTGAGGACAAGACGGTCGAGAAATCAACGGGCCGAGCTGACGAGGCTCCGTCTGACATGGCTGAGCCATTGATTGCGGTAGCCGCCAGAGATGGAGTCGGCGTAAATGCCGGCCAAAGCCTTCAACTGATCAGTGGAGAGGCGATCTGTCTGATGAGTGCTGCCGATGCCCAGATTGTTGTCGGTGGCACGACCCGCATCCATTCACATCAAGCTTTTGGACTACTTGGAGGCATAGTCGACATCGGCAAGCAGGGTGTAGGGCTAGAGGCAGTTGCTGCCAAGGATGCAATAGAAGTTCAGGCGCAAGCGGATGAGTTAAAGATTCAGGCAAGAGACGAAATTAATTTAGTCAGCATCAATGCACATATTGATTGGGTAGCCGCGAAGAGCATAAGTGTGTCAACCGCTGGCGGGGCATCAGTTCTGGTCGATGGCGGAAATATTTCCGTTCTTTGTCCCGGGAGCGTCAAGATTCATGCTGGGAAAAAAAGTCTGTCCGGCCCCGAAAATGCACAGGTCGATCTTCCAGTCATGCCCACTAGTTCGACCCAATACAATGAGCGATTCGAGTTGCTGAACGTTGCAGGTGAGCCAGTTAAAAACATTCGGTATCGAGTTGAAAAAGAAGATGGAGGATATGTTGAGGGCGTGACGGATGATCAAGGACGAATCTCTCTTCAGCAAGGTTTTTCTCCTGAAAAGGTTGTGATAACTATTCTTGGAAGAGTTTAACATGAGTGATGTTAAAAATTGTCCTGATGTGGCGGGTGTTATCAGGTTTGCAGAGCTTGGGAATCGCAAGAACGGTAGGTTGCAGGCTCAGTGGAAACTTACCGATTCTAAAAAATCAGATGTGGTAAAGCTGATCATTCCGCCAAATCGAGCGATTCCGATCATATTTGTTCCAGGTATTATGGGTTCTAATCTTTCTAATAAAAAGAATGTCCCAGTCTGGTTGCTGAATTCCATTGCTGGAGTGCCGAAGGATCTGGTAAAAGCTTGGGTGGGAAAGAAAGCGGGAGTCAGGCAGAATATATTGCATCCAGATAGAACTCAAGTTTACAAGCTTGGCGCAGTGCCCGATGCAAATATAAATTTGGGAGTTGATAAGGAAGAGTATGTTAGGCGCGGATGGGGCGAAGTATCGCAAGCTAGTTATCATGATTTTCTTCTGTGGTTAGAGGAAAAGATGAATTCCCAAAGAAATCCGCTAGACTGGGCGGATTTTGAAAACTCAAATATTCCCAAATCTTCAGGCCGTAATGTTCAAATCGATGCCAAACTTCCTCCCGGCCTTGTGATGCGGATGGATGGGATCCCAGATTTCGCTGAAAGTGGCTTCCCAGTTAAGCCTGTAACATCCGATGAATTGCTGAGGCGAGCACATTTTTCCTACCCTATTTATGCTTTTGGATACAATTGGCTATGTTCAAATGATGACGGAGCGAAGGCTCTGGGAAAGAGAATAAAAGAAATAATCGTTGAAAATAACACGAAGCACGTCAAGTGTGAGCAGGTGATAGTTGTCACGCACTCCATGGGCGGTTTGGTCGCTCGTGCATGCGCGAAATTGCCTGGCATGGCGGAATGTATTGCGGAAGTCGTGCATGGAGTGATGCCAGCGGTTGGAGCTGCGGTGGCTTACCGGCGATGCAAGGTTGGTATGGCGGATGAGAGTTACGTTGCGGGCTTGGTTATCGGGGCTACCGGAAAGGAGGTGTCTGCAGTGTTCGCACAGGCGCCGGGCGCGCTGCAACTATTACCCTCGGAGGAATATGGAAAGGGGTGGCTTGAGATTGAGGATCCGTCGACTGGAAAGTGCAAGTCGCTTCCTCGTTCCGATCCCTATGAAGAAATTTATTTAGAAAGGACTAAATGGTGGGGATTGATTAAAGAAGAGTGGTTGGCACCCTCTGGCGGAAAGCCAATTAAGTGGGATAAGTATGCGGAGAACATTGGATTTGCCAAGAATTTTCACAAAAAAATATCCGGATATTTTCATCCTAATACATTTGTATTCTTTGGGGGCGGGTCTCAAAAAAAGAGTTTTAATTAAATAAGATGGAACGCCAGGAAGGGTATGTCTTTTGGTGGTATTTCTTCCTCTTTATATTCACTACCCGATCTCCCTCACGATGCCATCCGAACCGATGGTTCAAACAATCTGTATGTCGGTGAAGAGAAAATCTTCCGTATGCCAAAACGGAGTGACTCCCCTGTGTTTGTCACGCAGGCAGTGAATCATTGGGAGGTGCGATGCGCACTTTATGATAGCACGGGAGATGGTACGGTGCCGTCACTATCTGGCGGGTTTCCCAGGGGGAGGGGAGAAAAGAGCATACTACAACAATTCGAACTGCCGGACATTGAGCACGAACCTGCTTATCGGGATTCTCCATCCGCGCGACAAATCGCATACTATTCAATAACTAAATTGGCGGCGCTTGCCAAACTCACATGAAAAACCTGATCGTACTGCTGATTTTTTCCATATGTGGATCCGGTTGCCTTGATAAGAAGGAGGATGTCGTGAATAGTGGAGGTGAATTGAAGATGTTCAAATATTGCGTCGGCCGGACCTCTATCGAGATTCCTGGCTCCTTAAGTCCAAGTGCCTCAGCGTCGGGGATATTTGGCGAGAAAGGTTCGGATCACCAAACGCCAACGATAGATCTCGATATCTCCACTTCAGAGGTGTCGATGTCGGATTATTTGACGCAGGTAAGAAGAAGGGAGACTGAGTTGAGGGAGATGGAAAGTGAGGATGTTAATATTTTGCGGCATATTCGAAAAATAACGGATAATATAACAATTTTTCGGGTGCAATCGATCGATGACGCTTACGTCAGTGAAGCAGTAGCGCTGGTTGAAGGAAGTTTGGTTAGTGCGAGGCTGGATTCGTATCGTAATCAGTTCGATCAAGCAGAACAACGACTAATTGATATCATCCATCGACTGAAATATTCTGATCACTCGACCGGTAAAAAGATGCCCGGATTCTGTCTCGGACGACTGGTACTTGAAGGAGATTTTGAGTCTGAAATGGGGGATTACGCGTTCTTGGGCGAGAATGGAGTATATGTAACCGTTAATGTTGATACGTATACGCCTAATGAGGATGTTGACCTGTTATCAAGGGTATCAGGTCCAAAATCTTTGCTTTCAATATTTAAAGTCGATCATACTGTGCTACGAGCCCGTGAATTTAACGTGGCTGGAGTGGCAGCGCAAGAATGGCTTTCATGGGCCATTCTCCAGGATAATAGCGATATTCGAACTCATACGTTTGAGCTGGAGACGATTCGACCAGTGCCAAGTAAGGAAAAGCCTCTGATTACAGTCACGATGAGGACGGCTCAACCACGAGGAAATGGAATATACGCGAAGACTTCAATGCCAGATGAAGAAGCAATCAAATTGTGGGACAGTATCGTTAAATCGATACAATCTGCAGAAATTCAACCCCAAGTTATGCCTGGCGCGTAGCTAAAGCTTGATCAGGCACCAAAAACAAAAAAGGCGTCACGATCACTCGTAACGCCTTCTTTGCTACAACATATTCTGGTAGGCCGTGCGTGGCTCGAACACGCGACCAACGGATTAAAAGTCCGCTGCTCTACCAACTGAGCTAACGACCCGAAGAGGCAGCATTATAGCCGGCGATTCCGGTTTGCGCTAGGCCGATCCAACATTTTCGCCACAAGTGCCATTCACGATAGCGCCGACGTCACCTTCAGCACCTCATCCGCCGTCGTCACGCCCTCGACCACCTTCATCGCGCCAGCAATGCGCAGCGGCTTCATCCCATCCTTCACGCTCTGCTCGCGCAAGGTCCGCATCTCGCCCGATTCCCGGATCAAACGCCCGAACCCCTCGCTCACGGTCAGCAATTCATAGATGCCGGTCCGCCCCCGATACCCGGTCTGACGGCATTCCGGACACCCCACCGGCCGATACACGCTCGCAGGCTTCTCCATCTTCCACGCTCCGCCGATGCTGTCCCATACCTCGTCGCTCAATTCCCCATCCGGCGACTTGCACACCGGGCAGAGCGTGCGCACCAGTCGCTGCGCCATCACGCCGATCAGGGTCGCCTCCAGCAGATAATCAGGCACACCCAATTCCAGAAGACGCACCACCGCCGACGGCGCATCGTTGGTGTGCAGGGTCGAAAACACCAGGTGTCCCGTGAGCGCCGCCTGAATCGCCATCTCTGCCGTCTCCAGGTCGCGGATCTCGCCGACCATGATAATGTCGGGATCCTGCCGCATCAGCGAACGCACGCCATCGGCAAACGACAGGTCGATCCCCGGCTGCACCTGCATCTGGTTGAATGCCGGTTCGACCATCTCGATCGGATCCTCGACCGTGCACACATTCACTTCGCTGGTCGCCAGCGCTTTCAAGGTCGTGTACAAGGTCGTGGTCTTGCCCGATCCTGTCGGCCCGGTCACGAGAATAATGCCGTGCGGGCGCTTCGTCAGCCCATCCCAGCGCTGCGCATCGTCGGGCGGGAAACCCAGTTCCGGCAGGGTTTTCACGACCACGTCCGGATCGAAAATACGCATGACGAGTTTTTCGCCAAATGCGGTCGGCATCGTCGACAGCCGCAATTCCACTTCCTGGCCGCCGGCGGTGCGTGTCTTGATGCGGCCATCCTGAGGGCGGCGTTTTTCGATCACGTCCATCCGCCCCAACAACTTGATGCGCGCGGTCATCGCGATCATCACCGTCGCCGGCACCTGATAGACCTGGTGCAGCACGCCATCGATACGAAAACGCACGGTCGCGAATTCGCGCTTGGGCTCGAGGTGGATATCCGAGGCGCGCTGCTCGAAGGCATAGCCCCACAGCCAGTCGACGATATTGACGATGTGCTGGTCGTTGGCGTCGAACTGCTTGTTCGACTTTCCCAGTTCGACCAGTTGCTCGAAGTTGTTGCGCATCGCGACGTCTTGCCCGCTGCTGCGGCTGGCGTCGCGGATCGACTTGGCCAGCGCGAAGAACTGCGAGATGTACTGGGCGATGTCGAGCGGATTGGCCAGCACCAACTCGATGCGGCGGCGCGAGACCTTGGCGATCTCGGCTTCCCATTCGGTCAGCGCGGGATCGGCCGTTGCCACCACCAGCGTGGTCGCCGTCATTTCCACCGGCAGGATATTGAAGCGCGCCGCATAGCTGGCCGACATCACGTCCGCCACTTTGGTGAAATCGATCTTGAGCGGATCGATGCGAATGAAGGGTAGACCCACCTTGGCGGCGCACCATTCGGTCAGCACATCCAATGTCAGCAGCCGGTGCGGCGGCAGGCTTGACACCAGCTTGCACTGCGCTACCGCCGTCAGCGGATGCATGATGCCCGGCGCATTCCTCAATACCCCCTGGGCCTGGGCGAAATCGGCTTTGACTTTGTCCTTGGTGACGATCCCGTCGGCCAGCAGCCACGAGAAAATCGATTGCAGGTCGAGCTTGCGCAGGCTGGCGGGTTTTTGCGGGATGACGTTCACGGTGGCCCTGGCTGAATGGTCAATCGGCGGCGAACAATCCCTTGACCCAGGATTTCGCCGGCAGCTTGGTCTGCGCCACGATCTGCGCGGCGCGCGCCTCGAGCGCGTCCTTGTCGAGCGTGGGGCGGGTCTTGAAGCATAGCGCCACCACATTCCCGTCGTGCACCTCGGGCAGGCAGATCACGTGGCCGAAGGCGAACTTCATTGCCTTCAGGTTCTTGGCGAAGCTTGGATGGTCGCCGAACAGGTTGACGGTCATGATGCCGTCCTGCGTCAGGCAGGCGGCGCAGGCCTGATAGAACTCGGGCGTGTCGAGCACCGGGCCACGTGCGGTGGCGTCGTACAGGTCGCACTGCAGCGCGTCATAAGCTTCGTGGTTGGCCGGATCCTCGACGAAGTCGAGCGCATCCATTGCCAGCACGCGCAGGCGCTCGTCCTCGGCCGGCAGCTTGAACATCGAGTTGCAGATTGCGATCACGGATTCGTTGAGTTCGACAGCGGTCACGCTTGCTTCCGGGAACTGGCGATAGCAGAACTTGGTGAGCGCCGCCGTGCCTAGGCCGAGCTGGGCGATGGCTTGCGGCGCCTCGATGAACAGCATCCACGCCATCATCTGCTGCGCGTACTCGAGCTCGGGCCAGTCGGGCTTGCGGATGCGCATGGCGCCCTGCACCCACTCGGTGCCGAAGTGGAGGTAGCGGACGCCGTTCTGTTCGGACAGCGTGACGGGAGCGAATTTCGGTTTGCGCGCGGGGCGTCGCGAGGATTCGACTTGTTCGATGGATTTGCGTTTGATGAGCATAAAGAAGCCTGGTGGAATCGCCCTATTATCCGGCGACGGGTTCCCCCAGCGCAAGCACGAGCCGGAATGCGACAACGCGGCCTCGTGGGCCGCGTTGTCGCATTCTTAACGAAGAAAATCAGTACTGGCTGTACGCCTGCTGGCCGTTGTAGCTGTCCAGCGGCTCGACCGACACGCGCAGGCGCACGCGGTTGCCCGGGTCGCGGCTCATCAGCGAGGTGTAGGTCTGACCGCGGTATTCGTAGGTCACGTTATAGCCGGCGGTGCGCGATTCGACCGCTTCCACGGTGCGGCATTGCTGCACGGCTTGTTCTTGCACAGTGCTGCCTTGCGGGCGGCCATTGTTCTGGACGCGGTCGCCGACCATGGCGCCGGCGATCGCGCCCGCTGCGGATGCGGCCACTTTACCGTTGCCGCTGCCGACCTGGCTGCCCAGCAGGGCGCCGGCGATACCGCCGATGATCGTGCCGCCGGCGCCGCGTTCTTGTTGCACCGGCACTTGCACGTATTCGGTGCGGCATTCCTGGCGCGGGGTGCGGACCTGCTCGAGACGCGGCTCGACACGCACCACGCGGCCGAAGTCTTCGAAGTCGGCGGCTTGGGCCAGCGGCAGGGTGGCGATGCCGAGAGCCGAGATGATCAGTTTGGCTTGCAAGTTCATGGTAGTACCTCGTTGAGTGGTGCGACTCGATTCGTCGATTCGTTACAGACTTGATGGTACGCCTATCGCGAAAAACCATCGAATCCTCGTGGCAACAAAATGTAACAGCGAATAAAGCGTGCAACAACTCGCGCCAGAATGAAACCGGCCCCGCTATGGGTGTTTTCGTGTCACATATATACCTACCGATTCTTACAAATAGGCATCTGAAACTCACATTTGGGTTGCTTCCAATACCACAAAACGTTACCCTTACACAAATCATGGGCTTATTGGCGTATAGCAACGACAGCGAGGTTAGAAGCAGCAGCGCTACCCAGCGCCGCGAGGGGTGGCGCCATGGCGCGTTATTGACAGGTCGATTTGAGGAAAAAATGAGTTTGTTGATGAGAGTGGCGCCAAATCTTGTTCAAGCGATTCGCGCGTTTAACGTTGGCGATTTGCAACAGGAGGCCGGGCGCCTCGGTCATCACTTCCTGTACGCCCACTGCGCCAATACGCTCACCAAGCAACAGGTCTGCGCCCGCATCGGCGAGAATTTCTATTTCCCCAAACCGTGCAGCAAGAATTTCGATGCGCTGCGCACCTGCCTGACCGAAACCATTCACGACGCGGGCCCACAGCCGGGCTTCATTGTGGTGCTCGAGCAGTTGCCGAGCGCTCAGAAGTTCGACAAGGAAGCGCGCGAAAACCTGCTCGACGTGTTCCGTGACGCAGCCGAATTCTGGGCCGAGAAAAAGGTCCCGTTCCGCGTGTTCTACTCGTTCGCGACGGTTCCGCCGACCGCCTGAGGCGCCGCTGAACCTTCTCTGAAGGGCCTCGAAGGGCTGCGGCTGGCAGCTGGCGTTACGGTACAATGCCGGCTATGAAAAACATCGTGATCCTCATTTCCGGCCGCGGAAGCAATATGGAAGCGGTCGTGCGCGCGCTCGACGCCGAAGGCTGGCCCGCGCGCGTTGCAGCGGTGATCAGTAACAAGCCAGATGCCGGCGGCCTGGCGTTTGCCCAGGCGCGCGGCATTCCTACCGCCGTGGTGTCGAACAAGGAGTTCGCCACCCGCGCCGAATTCGACGCCAGATTGCAGGAAGTCATCGACACCTTCCAGCCCGACCTGGTCGTGCTGGCCGGCTTCATGCGCATTCTCACCGCTCCCTTCGTGGAGCACTACGCGGGCCGGATGCTGAACATCCACCCGTCGCTGCTGCCCCTGTTCCCGGGGCTGCACACGCACCAGCAGGCGCTCGACGCCGGCATGCTTGAACACGGCGCCACCGTGCACTTCGTCACCGCCGAACTCGATCACGGCCCGTCGGTGCTGCAGGCCAGGATTCCGGTCTTGCCGGGCGATACGCCAGACCTGCTGGCGGCGCGCCTGCTGGCCGAGGAACACAAGATCTACCCACGCGCCGTGCGCCTGTTCGTCGAAGACCGCCTGGTCATCGAAGACGGCGCGGTGCGCATCGTCGAGTCCATGGACGCAAGCCAGGCCGACGCCATCAGTATTTAATTCAAGGATTTACATGAGATTGCCTCCAGCGATCGTCGCCAAGACCGAAGAAGTCTTGCGCGACATTCTCCGCTTTACTTCGCCGGCCGACGTCACCCTGTCGCGCTTCTTCAAGGACAACCCGCGCTTTGGCGGCCGCGAGCGCGGCGTCATCGCCGAAGCCGTGTACTCGGTGCTGCGCAACAAATCGCTGTTCACCGACTTCGCCGGCCATGGCAACACGCCGTCGATGCGCAAGCTGGCGCTGCTGGGCCTGGCCGAGACGGCCGGCATCGACAGCATCGGCGGCCTGACCGAAGACGAGACCCATTTCCTGACCCGCATGCAGGAAGTCGACCGCAATCTGCTGCCGGGCCCGGTCCGCGCGAACCTGCCGCAATGGCTGTTCGACAAGCTGGTGGCCCAGTTCGGCGAGCAGGAGGCGCTGGAATTGGCGGCCGTGCTGAACACCCCGGCGCCGCTGGACCTGCGGGTCAACTCCATCAAGGCCGAGCGCGACGACGTGATCGCCCAGCTGGCGCAAGCGCCGATCGTGGCCGAGCCGATGCCGTTCGCGCCGCTGGGCCTGCGCGTGCAAAAGAAACCGGCGCTGCAAAACCTGCCGCTGTTCAAGGAAGGCGCGATCGAGGTGCAGGACGAGGGCAGCCAGGTGCTGGCCCAGATCGTCGGCGCGCGCCGCGGCGAGATGGTGGTCGACTTTTGCGCCGGCGCCGGCGGCAAGACGCTGGCCCTGGGCGCGCTGATGCGCAATACCGGCCGCCTGTACGCATTCGACGTATCGGAGAAGCGCCTGACCAAGCTGAAGCCGCGCATGGCGCGCAGCGGCCTGTCGAACGTGCATCCAGTGGTGATCGCGCACGAGCGCGATGCGAAAGTCAAACGCCTGGCCGGCAAGATCGACCGCGTGCTGGTCGACGCGCCGTGCTCGGGCTTGGGCACCCTGCGCCGCAACCCGGACGTCAAGTGGCGCCAGCAGCCGGGCGCCGTGGCCGAAATGCAAGAGAAGCAAGCCTCGATCCTGGACGCGGCGTCGCGCCTGGTCAAGAACGGCGGCCGCCTGGTGTATGCCACCTGCAGCCTGCTCAATGAAGAAAACGACGTCATCGTCGAAGGCTTCCTGGCCAACCACGCCGACTTCGAACTGGTGCCGATGCGCCAGGTGCTGGCCGAGCAGAAGATCGCGCTCGAGATGGACGACTACCTCAAGCTGCTGCCGCACAAGCACCAGACCGATGGCTTCTTCGCCGCCGTCCTGCAGCGCAAGGCACTGCCAAAGCCGGTCAAGGCCGCCGTCGCTGACGAGGCAGACGCTGGCGCGGATACCAGCGCCGCAACCGCGGACGGCGAGTAAGGAGTCCCGATGCCGCTGTCAGACCTGCTGAACGTCCTGCTGGACGATGCCCGCCGTCCCGCCATCGTGTGGCAGGTCGTCGCCCTCGTGCTGTGCGTGGCGGCGGGCTGGGGTCTGGCGCGGCTGATCCACCGTTCGGTGCTGAAAGACCGGGCCCAGACGGGCGGCCTGATCAGTGTCGGCCTGGGCAGCTTCAGCCGCGTGCTGTGGCCGCTGCTGACCGTCGGGCTGCTGGCGCTGGCCAAGACCGTGCTGGAACAATACCAGGGCGTGTCGCTGCTGCGCGTGGCGCTGCCGCTGTTCATGTCGCTGGCGGTCATCCGCACCTTCTTCTACCTGCTGCGGCGCGCTTTTGCCCGCCGCGGCCAGGTAGGCGCGGCATTGCAGACCTTCGAGAAGGTGTTCGCCTTCGTGGTCTGGGTCATCGTCGCCATGCACCTGACCGGCATCCTGCCGGACGTGATGAGGGCGCTCGAGAACACCGTCCTGCCGATCGGCAAGAACAAGATTTCGATCGCCGACCTGCTGCAGGGCGCGATCTCGATCGTCGTGCTCATGATGCTGGCGCTGTGGGCTGGCGCCGCGCTCGAAGAACGCCTGATGGGCTTCGAGCGCATGCACAGCTCGCTCAGGGTGGCGATGGCGCGCGTGGGCCGCGCGGCCCTGATCCTGGTCGCGGTGCTGTTCAGCCTATCGCTGGCCGGTCTCGACCTGACCGTATTGTCGGTGTTCGGCGGCGCGCTGGGCGTCGGCCTGGGTCTCGGCATGCAGCGCATCGCCAGCAACTACGTGTCCGGTTTCATCATCCTGTTCGAACGCAGCCTGTCGATCGGCGATCCGATCACGCTCGATAAGTATTCCGGCAAGGTGGCGCGCATCAATACCCGCTACACCGTGCTGCGCGGCTCGGACGGCACGCAAACGCTGCTGCCGAACGAGATGCTGATCACGGGCGTGGTGCTGAACCAGTCGGCCACCAACCGCAACGTGCGCGCGGTCACCAAGCTGGTCGTGTCCTACGACAGCGACTTATCAAGGGTGATGCCGCTGCTCGAAGAACAGCCGAAGGGCGTGGCGCGCGTGCTCGAGACGCCGGCGCCGAACGTACTGCTCAACGCCTTCGTGGCCGACGGCTACGAGCTCGAAGTGGGCTTCTGGCTGGGCGACCCCGAGAACGGGCAGGGCGGCCCGATCTCCGAAGTGAACCGCAAGATCTACGCACTTGTGCAGTCCGGCGCGATCAAACTCGGACATCCGTCGATGGACACGCGCCTGCTCGACGCCCATATCACGAAGGTAGTGGGGCGGACTCCTCAGGAAGAAGGCCGGGACAACATCGGTGCTGGCGCAAATTTGGGCAAGTAAAACTGCCGTGCGGCAGTAGAACCACGTAAAATGCCCGGGTTGTAGGTGTGCGGTCACAGTGGTTGCACATTGGATAAGCCCCTTTGGAGACTGAATGAATTTCTTTGACGACGCCCTGCACGCTGTGCTGTCGTTCCTGTCCACCGGCCTGCTCGACTTCTCGGCATGGCAAGTCGTGATCTATACGCTGGTGGTCACCCATATCACGATCGCCGCCGTGACGATCTACCTGCATCGTCACCAGGCGCACCGTGCGCTCGACCTGCATCCGATCCCCAGCCACTTCTTCCGCTTCTGGCTGTGGCTGACCACCGGCCAGGTGACCAAGGAATGGGCGTCGATCCACCGCAAGCATCACGCCAAGTGCGACACTGAAGAAGATCCGCACAGCCCGCAGACGCGCGGCATCCGCAAGGTGCTGTTCGAAGGCGCCGAGCTGTACCGCGCTGAAAGCAAGGTCAAGGAAACCATGGACAAGTATGGCCATGGCACGCCGGACGACTGGATCGAGCGCCATGTCTACACCGGCCGCAGCACGCTGGGCGTGTCTTCGCTGCTGGTAATCAACGTCGCCCTGTTCGGCGTGCTCGGCCTGACCGTGTGGGCGATCCAGATGATGTGGATCCCGATCACGGCCGCCGGCATCATCAATGGCCTGGGCCATTGGTGGGGTTACCGCAACTACGATTGCAACGATGCGGCCACCAATATCTTCCCGTGGGGCATCCTGATCGGCGGCGAAGAGCTGCACAACAACCACCACACCTATGCCACTTCGGCCAAGCTGTCGAGCAAGTGGTATGAGTTCGACCTGGGCTGGGGCTATATTCGCATGCTGGAAATGGTCGGCCTGGCCAAGGTCAAGAAGGTGGCGCCGAAGCCGAAGCTGGACAAGGACAAGGCGCAGGCCGACTTCGACACCCTGCAGTCGGTGATCGCCAACCGCTACGACGTGATGGCCAAGTATGCGAAGTCGGTGCGCCACGCCTTCCACGAAGAGTTCGAGCACCTCAAGCACAAGGCGCAACTGGAATCGCGCTTCCTGAAAAGCTCGCGCAAGCTGATGCAGCGCGAGCCGGCCAAGCTGGAATCGTCGCAGAAGCAGCAACTGGTCGAGCTGTTCCAGCACAGCAAGGCGCTGGAGACCATGCACAATATGCGTGTGGAGCTGGGCGCGATCTGGGAACGTTCGCACTCGACCCGCGACCAGCTGCTGCACCAGCTGCAGGACTGGTGCAACCGCGCCGAAGCCTCGAAGATCAAGGCGCTGCAGGAGTTTTCGGTGCGTCTGCGTACCTACGCATGACAACGCTTGATCGTTAAGGCATGACACAACGGCTTCTTCGAAAGCCGTTGTCGTTTGAGGGCTACGCGCTGCGCCGCATCGGCGGCCACGTCAGGTAAGTCAGTGCTCGCCACACCCACTCGAGCGGCCCGTACTGGAAGCGCGTCAACCACCAGTGGCTGAACACGATCTGCAGCGCGCACAGCAGCAGGGCGATGCCGACCTGCTCGGTCCTGCCGATGCCCCACCATCCCAGCCCGTGGGCATAGAACAGCAGCGAAAACACCAGCGACTGCATTAGATAATTACTCAGCGCCATGCGTCCAAACGGCGCCAGGATGCGCACCCGGGCCAGCATGCCGTTGCCATGCAGCGCCAGCAGCACCGCCGCGACGTAGCCGAGCGAGGCGGGAAGGCTGCCGATGGTCATCAGGGCGTTCGCCAGATCATAGCCTCCGTCATCAAGGCCGGGCGGCCGGCCGGTGCTGATCAGGCTGCTGAGCAGGCCCAGCCCGACCCCGAAGCCGATCCCGCCCACGGCCAGGCGCCGGAACAGGGGCAGGTGGCGGTCGGCGTTGGCGATCACGCCCGAGCGCACGAACCAGACCCCGACCAGGAACACGCTCACCCCCACCACCACGAAGCCGGTTTCGTCGCGCATCCGCGCCTCCAGGTGGCCAAGTCGCATCGCGACCGCGTCCGCATAGAGGCCGTTGGTAAGCACCTCCTTCTCTTCGATGCTGCGCGCCGCGCGCTCGCGGTATTGCAAGAGGGTGGCGGACGCGGTGTCTGTCTCTTCCCCGGTGGCGCTGGTGACGCTGGAAAGCCCATCAAGTTGCGGCGCGTAGTGGCGAATTGCGCCGTCGAGCGCGGTGAGGCCATAGGTGAGCATGAAGATCGCGATCCCGGCGCGCAGCGGCCGCGCCAGTTCCGGCTGTGGGAAGCACCAGGCCAGCAGGCCGAGCAGTACGAGTACGGCGCCGATCGCCAGCAGCGCCCCCAGTTCGCCCTTGCCGCCAACAAAGTTCAGCACGGCCGCCAGCAGCATCAGGCTGCCGGGGACGATCGCCACCAGCGGAAACAGCGCGCGCTGTTCGGCGCGCAGGTAGGTGCCCACCAGGCCGGCGAACAGGAGCGGCGTGACCAGCCAGCCGGCGAAGCCGAGGCCTGGGAACTGGGCCAGCACGAAACACGCGGCCAGGGCGCCGATCATCCAGCCGGCCCTGGCGTACAGCATCAGCATCAGCGCCAGCGCGCCGATCGCATAGCTGATCAGGATGTCGCCGCTCCACAGCAGCAGGTAGTGCAGCAGGCCGAACAGGCCGAGGACGGCGATCCGGCGGCCATAGGCGGGCAGGAAAGCGCGTTCGGCGGTGCGCGCCCGTTCCAGCATCAGCGCGAAGCCCATGCCGAACAAGAGCGAGAAAATGGTCCAGAACTTGCCGCTGACGAAATACGCGACAATGAAGGCCACCAGCCAGTCCAGGCCGTGCAGGCCGGCCGGGATGCCGTTGCCGGATTCGGCCACGGGGCGGTTGAAGAATTCGACGTTGGCGATGCAGATGCCGATCAGGGCGAAGCCGCGCAGGACGTCGAGGGCGTCGAGACGGTGGGCGGATGGGACTGGGGAGAAGGCGGGCAGAGCGTGACTTGTCATCCTTGCATGGTAACGTGGATGCGGTATGGCAGGCGCGAAAAGTAAAAAGCCGCCGGGCTTGCGCGCCGGCGGCTTCGTCAAGAAGACAAGATCGATTACTTGATCTTGGTTTCCTTGTAGATCACGTGCTTACGTGCTTTCGGGTCGAATTTGGTGATTTCCATTTTCGCCGGCATCGTGCGCTTGTTCTTGGTGGTGGTGTAGAAGTGACCGGTACCTGCGGTCGATTCCAGCTTGATTTTGTCGCGGCCAGTTTTTGCCATGATAGCTCCCTAATTAAACTTTTTCGCCACGGGCGCGCATGTCGGCCAGCACGGCGTCGATGCCGAGCTTGTCGATCACGCGCAGGCCGGCGTTCGACAGACGCAGCGAAACCCAACGGTTTTCGGATTCGACGTAGATACGGCGGTTCTGCAGGTTAGGCAGGAAACGACGCTTCGTTTTGTTGTTAGCGTGGGAGACGTTGTTACCAACCATCACACCCTTGCCGGTTACTTGGCAAACACGTGCCATAGTGCACTCCTTAAATATGTTCCAGAATTGGAAAAACGAGAGTATAGCGTGAAAAGCAAAGCGGAATCAATCACTTACGAAAAACAATGGTGTCTTATTCTGGGCGATGAATTTAACAATTGCTGATGAGTGCTGTAACTCGCTGTTTACGCTATGTAATTCAAGCAAACGCCGCAGCCTCGCCGGAACGCAGGCGAGGCGCTGGCGCGGCTTATCGGTCACAACTGCCCGCTCTCGGCAAACGAATGCACCTGGTTGCCCGCCACCACGAAGTGATCGAGCACCCGGATATCGACCAGCGACAGCGCCTGCACCAGCGCGCTCGTCAGGCGCAGGTCGGCTTCGCTCGGCTCGGCCACGCCGGACGGGTGGTTGTGCGCCAGGATCACCGCCGCGGCATTCCGGCGCAGCGCCGCCTTGACCACCTCGCGCGGATAGACGCTGGTATGCGTGAGCGTGCCCCTGAACATTTCTTCGCAATTAATCAGCCGATTCTTCACGTCCAGGAACAGCACCATGAACGATTCATGGGTCTGCAGCGCGAACTGGCTGCGCAGGTAGTGGCGCACCGCCTCGGGCGAGCACAGCGCTTCGCGCCGGAACTGCTCTGCCACCGCGCGCCGCGCCAGCTCGAGCGCCGCCTGCAATTGCGCGTACTTGGCCGGCCCCAGGCCGTGCAGCCGGCCGAATTCGCCCGACTCGGCATGCAGCAGCCGGTGCAGCGAACCGAAGTGCGCCAAGGTGTCGCCGGCCAGGGTGACCGCGCTCTTGCCGGCCACGCCCACGCGCAGGAAGATGGCCAGCAATTCGGTATCCGACAGCGCATGCGGTCCGTCGCGCAGCAGGCGCTCGCGCGGACGGTCCTGCTCGGGCCAGTCGCAAATTCCCATCGTCGCCTCCTCGCCAAAGTGAGCGGCGGCCAGGGCGCAGGCCGCCTGCGTCACGATAGCGGTTTGACGAGGCACGTATGCCAGGCACGACAAGGACCTGCTTGACGCCGCTCTGGACGCCGATGCGGCGGCTGCGATAGTGGCGCCAGAAGTGGCCTATAAGCGGCCCGTCAGCCGGCAGCCGGTTCCGGCGTAAAGCCTTTTCCCTTGAGGTAGGTCATGGTCGCCTCCGCATCGCCAAACCAGGCATAGATTTTTTCCATCTCGCCCGCATTGTCGAACACGTCGCTGGCGATCTCGGGGATGATGCTGGCGGCGTACAGCGCCAGTTGCTGGTGCGGCTGCAACTGCGTCACGAAATCCCGGGTCAGGTGGAAGGCGTGGCGCGCCGTCTTCCAGTAGTCGAGGAAGACCGCATCGATCCACTGCGCATCGAACACGGCGTCGGGCGCAGTCAGGATGGCGCGGGCTGCATGGTGGGCGATGCGCGAGGCCGCGTTCAGGCCTTGCGCGGTCATCGGGTCATAGCTCACCAGGGCGTCGCCCAGCGCCATCGCCACCTTGCCGGACGGGAGCCGGCCCACCGCATGCCTGACGGTGGGCGTGATGGCGCCCTGCATGGTCTCGTGCTCGACCAGCTCGGCCGACGCGATCATTGCGTGCACCTCCGGACAGGCCTCTTTGAGGTAGCGCCGCACCTGCTCGAACTGCGCGACTATGCTGCCGCCGTGGTCCAGCAAGTCCAGCGGGCCGCCCGGCACGCCTTCGAACAGCAGCACCCAGGTTTTGCTCAGGTCGCGATCGAGGAAGTTATAGAACAGGCACTCGCCGACACCGGTGATGCTGTTCAAGCCGTTCACATGGATGGCCGGATCGATGTCGGGATCCATCACGCAGTTTTTCGCGAAGAACAGGGTCAGGTGGCGATAGGGCCGGTCGAGTTCCGAGCGTTCCGTATCGCGCGGGAACAGTTCCTGGAAGGTGTTGTTCCCGGTGGTCACGAACACGGCGTCATGCGTGGCTGCCGCCTGTTCCAGCAAGGCCAGGTCCGCCGGCCCGACCACGACGGAGCCTCCACGGCGGGGAAACTCCATCAGCCAGGTTGCATACTTCAGGCGCAGGTCGATCGCCTGGGCCGGCGACGACAGCATGGCGCCGGCCTGCACGACTTTTTCACCGGTGGGCGCGAACAGCTTCATCACCGTCGTATCGATCCGGGCGCCGTCGTAGGTCGACCAGAAATCCAGACCCAGCTGCTGCTCGATGACGGTGCGCGGATGAAACTGGATGGCGATCGGGCCGGTCGGGCCGTTCAGCACCTGTTGCGAGCTGCGGTCGGTATACAGCGTCACCTCGCAGCCGTGCGCCAGCAGTTCGAAGCCGAGTTGCAAGCCGGCCTGGCCGGCGCCCACAATGGCAATTTTCTTCATGAAGCCCTCTGTATCGATGACACCGGGCCTGGACGCCCAGCGTTCGGTTGGTCGAAAGTGAGAGCTACGCTGCGCGCCGGCAATCGGACGCAACAGGTAGTAAGCGGCCCGGTTGACCTGCCGCCAAAAAAACAGGCAGCGGCGGCGCAAGCCGCGCGCGTGGCTTACAATAGCGGTTTGCCTGATCAGGTACGCTTGCCACACTGAGAACATGTCCAACGCTGCTCCCGTCGTCACCGAATCCTCTTACCTGACCCTGCATTACCGTCTGGCAGTCGCCGGCGGTTCTGATGTGGTCACGACTTTCAATGGCACGCCCGCCACCTTGCTGCTGGGCCAGGGCCAGTTGGCGCCATTCCTCGAGGCGCGCCTGATCGGCCTGCCGGAAGGCACGCACCAGACCTTCGAGCTCAGCGCTGCGGAAGCATTCGGCGACCGTAACCCGGAGCTGATCCAGTCGGTGTCGAAGGCGACATTGGAAGAAAACTCGGTGCCGGGCACGGAATACAACGTGGGCGAAGTGGTCGAATTCAACGCGCCAAAGGGCGGCCGCTTCGCCGGCGTGCTGCTGGAACTGCGCGACGATTCGGCGCTGTTCGATTTCAACCACCCGATGGCCGGCCGCGCCCTGCAATTCGAAGTGAATCTGATTTCGGTTCTGTAAGGACGACAGGAACAATGATGGAAAACGAAATTCTGCTGGCCCAGCCGCGCGGCTTCTGCGCCGGCGTGGACCGCGCGATCGAGATCGTCGAGCGCGCCCTGAAACAATTCGGCGCGCCGATCTACGTGCGCCACGAGATCGTGCACAACGCCTACGTGGTCGAAGACCTGCGCACCAAGGGCGCGATCTTCATCGAAGAACTCGAAGACGTCCCGCCCGGCAATACGCTGGTGTTCTCGGCCCACGGCGTCTCGAAGGCCGTGCGCGCCGACGCCGAGGCGCGCGGCCTCACTATTTTCGACGCCACCTGCCCGCTGGTGACCAAGGTCCACGTCGAAGTCGCCAAGATGCGCAAGCAGGGCGCCGAGATCATCATGATCGGCCACGACGGCCACCCCGAAGTCGAAGGCACCATGGGCCAGGCCGAAGAAGGCATGCACCTGGTCGAGACGGTCGAGGACGTGCAGAAGCTGCAGGTGCGTAACCCGGAACTGCTGGCCTACGTCTCGCAGACCACCCTGTCGGTCGACGACACGCTGGACATCATCGCGGCGCTGAAGGCGCGCTTCCCGAACATCATCGAGCCGAAGAAGGGCGACATCTGCTACGCCACCACCAACCGCCAGGAAGCCGTCAAGTTCATGGCGCCGCAGGTCGAGGTCGTGGTGGTCGTGGGCAGCCCGAACAGCTCGAACTCGAACCGCCTGCGCGAAGTGGCCGAGAAGATGGGCACGCCGGCCTATATGGTCGACAACGCCGGCAAGATCGACCCCAGCTGGATCGAAGGCAAGAAGCGCATCGGCGTGACCGCCGGCGCCTCGGCGCCCGAGGTACTGGTGCAGGCCGTGATCGACCGCCTCAAGGAACTGGGCGCGGCCAGCGTGCGCGCTCTGGAAGGCGTCGAAGAACACGTGACCTTCCCGTTGCCGAAAGGCCTGGATGGAGCACGACCAGAGCCTGTAACGCCCGCGGCCTGAACTTTATTTCTCGTTTTCCTAGAAAACAAAATTTGCTACAGTCACGATTTACCGTGATTAGTTTTCCAAAAGCCAAGTTATGATGACGGGCTCGGAAAATCAGTCACGGTGAACAGACGATGGACGGCACTTCGGGAGTCATTCCGCAGTGCCGTTTTTGCTGGACGGTATTAATACAGGCGAAACGATGGAAACCTTTATCCAACAGCTGCTGAACGGCCTGGTGCTGGGCAGCATGTATGCGCTGGTCGCGCTCGGCTACACGATGGTGTACGGCGTGCTCAACCTGATCAACTTCGCCCA
>DDKG01000277.1 GCA_002339265.1 Massilia sp. UBA2604
GGGAACGCCGCGCAGCGCGCCGCCGTGCAGAACACGTTCTCGTGGCATCCCTCGAGCAAGGTGCGCAAGGACGGGGGAAAGGGCCGCGTGACGAGCACGGCGTCTTGCGGCGCCGCGCCGCCTGCCAGGTCGAGTCGATCGTCGAATCGATCATTCATCGTTCCACCATCTCCGTATTGGTCCGAAGCCGGGCCGCAGCGCACCCGCCCCGATGGTGCGCAGGCCTTCAGGCCGTCACGCATCCGTGCCGTCTCCATCGCGCCGGAAGCGTTCTTTATCGGCTCCGGCTGTCAACGGAGCGCGCAGGCGCCGCAGGCCTTGTCTCGCGTGCCGCAGCGCGTCGAGCGCACGGCCAAGGCGCCGCTTGTCCGCGCCGCCCTTCGCCTGCACGCTGCCCACGAGAAGCCTCAGAACGTGCAGCCGGGAGCGCGCCGCGTTGCGCAACAAGGTGCGCCAACAGGCGAACGCAGCAGCCCGGGACCGGTAGATCGTCACGCTGTTGAGCGTCTTGCGGCGTGCCAAAAAATGGGATTTCCAGCCATGATGGCCGCCCATCATCCACAGCTCCCGGCCGCCGACGGCGATCGCATGGAAGATAGTATGCAGACTGACCTGGCGGCCCAGCCGGTAGGCATCGAAGCGCGGATCGTGGCCGACCAGGTGCAGGAAGTGGCGCGTCCCGACCCTGAAGCAAAGGGTGGCTGCCACGATTTTTTCTTCGATCAGCAGGATGCCGAGGTAGCCGTGGGTGCGCGCCAATTGCACGATACGGTCTATGTCGGTGTTCTGGACATACGGCGCGGCATTGCGCGAATCCATCCGCTGGTCGGTCAGGCGGACCAGCTCGCGCACATGGCGGGCCGTGATCTGCTGCGTCGACAGCACCTCGAAACGGCAGGAAGGAAAGTGCGCAGCGCATTTGCGCAGGCTACGCCGCATCAGATCCCTCGTGCTCTTGCCCAGCTGCCGCATATAGGCGTCGGCGCTGGCCGGGAGCGCGACGACGTTTTCTTCGAGCTGGGGCAAGACCTGGACGGGGAACGCGAATGCGGCTACGTCGATGAGCGTGTCGAGTGCATAGCCTTCGATGCGCCTTGCCGCCGGGTAGCGAGAAAACACGTTGACGGCGAAATAAGCGAGGTCAGCCGAATTCAGGGCGACCTGCTGGTTGACGATGCGGACGGTGTCGCAGTCGAGTCGAAACAGGATAAGCAGAACGATGTCATGCTCGTCGGCGGCGGCGAAGGTGTGGATGTTGTCGATCCGCTCGTAGATGCCGATCCGGGTCAGCGTGCAGTAGATATTGGTATACAGGCGCTCGAGAACGGCGTCGGCGAAGGCTGGAATGGTGTTTTCGTAAAAACAGCTGGAAACGATATGTTTGTCATTATGGCGTGCAAACGGCAGAGTTGCTTCTTGCCAGAAGTCGGCTGGAATTGCCTGAGCGGTGGTGTTTTCAAAGCGCATTTTATGACCACCCTCCGCACGAAAAGAATTGACATTCAAATTCTAATTTTTCGTGGCGCGGCTGGCGTGATGAATATCAAACCATGCATGAACAATAAATATTTATCACTGTCGAGCACGGCTGGATAGTCCGATGCATTCAGGTTGGCAAGACCGTCAGTTCATGCTCGCCTTTCGTCGCACGCTCAAGCGGCACAGGCGTCGTTTTTAACGCAATCCTTGATAAAAACTGTAAGCGCCTGGAATATTTTCTTATAATGCGAATTATAAGAATTCGACATTAGCATATTCAATGCCGTGTATTTTATGAAGCAGATGATCAGACTGGCGAGCGCATCCGTCTAATGGCATCGTGCCGGGGGCGACACCGGTGGCCGCCACACCACAGCACGCGCGCCATAAAAAAAGCCGCCGCATATGCATGCGGCGGCTTGCGATTTTGCGAAAAACTTATTTCGCGAGTGCAGGAGCCAGAGGCTGGCGCGGCGTACCGCCACCACCGATGCTCGTCGGGCTATTGTTGTCGACCACGCTCAGCGCCTTCATGATGCGCTGGATGTCGCGCACCCAGGCGGTATTGCCCTGGACCTTCTGGTTCATCTCGAAGCCCCAGTCGCGCTTGAACTCGGTGCGCTTCGAGCCGTCCGGACCATCTTCGGCGCTGAAGTCGAAACCGGCCGCGTAGGTGTCGTCGACGATGTAGGCGCCATAGTTCTGCAGCGTCCACGCCAGTTGCTTGGCCGGCGTGGTTTCCAGGCCCAGTGAGGTGATCGACGTGGTGCCCGGAATCGCCAGCAAGGCGCCCATCTTCATGGCGGTGTTGCCGTTCTTGCTTGCGCTGCCATACCAGCCGACCGCATAGCTGTCCGACGTCGTTGCGGGCCAACGCGAGCAGGCGCTGCGCGTCGTGCATTTGAACAGTGCCTCCTTGGCGTACACGTTCACCTTGAGTGCGTGGCGCGGACCGGTCGTGGTGCCCGGGCGCAGCTCACCTAGACGGATGCTGCCGCCGATGGCCGACAGGCCCGAGCCGCCGTGTGCCCCGGTAATGCCAGAGCCATACAGGTCGACATTGGCGAACTTGGCATACGCCGTGGCGGGACCTCCGGCGGTGCATCGTGCAACCGGCTGGGTTTGCACCAGCGTGCGGCCATCCTTCAACAGGAACACGGCCGAGCTATTCTTGTTGGTATTGGGGATGATGTAATTACTTGGCATCGGCACCTGGTACATCAGGGCGCCCGTTGCCGAGCAGCGGTTCTTGCCGGTCCAGGCGGCGTTGCTGTAGTTGATGTTGACCAGGGGCGCGGTCGGCTTCAGGATGAGTTTTTCATCATCGATACCGGGCATGGCAGCCCAGATATTGTTGCCCGGATTTGGATTCAGGTTGGCGCGCACGAACCGTGCGCCGCTACCGATCGGCATGTTCCAGATGCTGTTGCTCGCAAACGGTTGCTTGAGCGGGTCGCGCGAACCCGACGTGACCACGCTTGCCAACGATTTGTTTCCAGCGGAGGCTCCGGTGGTGGCCACGGAACCGCCTTCGACGGACTGTCCCTCGGCCGTGGCGTCGGTAACAGGCGCATCCACCGCGGTCGTGGCAGCGCGGTCGGGAGCATAATTGGCGGGACGTACTGCAGTTTCAACTTCTGCCAGCGAAGCACTGTACTGCTCCATCGAGGCGGAATCCCCACCACCACATGCTGCGAGTACGGCAAAGACAGGGGCGAGCGCCATCAGTTTGGCTTTCGGTTGGAATCGAGTCGAATTGATCACAGAAAATTTCCTTACATAATGATGGTAATGAGCACGTTGGAGGGGTTCCAGGCGCCAAGAGTTCCACCGATTAAGGAAAATATTTTCTGCTGGCTATTTCATCTATTCAAATAAATAAAAAATTTTTCCATTCAGAAATTGAACCGTATCCGAAAAATGCGGAACACCGATTATTCGATAAACGCAAGGAAACTACGTTGCTATTAGACATGCTGCTGCAGACACAGCATATAGACACTAATTCATAGCCGGTTTCGTCAATGGGCAATACCAAGATATCGAACAAACCCGAACGGCGCCAAATCCAGCGTCGATGAATGCATGGCCGTGGCAAGGCGTCGAACGGCTGCATGCCGGATGACGTGTGCGTGGATGAATCAAGGTCATTACTACAGGTGTTTGATCAACGCGTTTAGATGCGCACAGCACCACGTGGCGCGTCGCTCGGTGGTGTTGCGCAAGCGAAGACGCCGGGAGCGCCGGCACACGAGCCGGAGGGCGGCGGAGTGCGCGGACGCGGCCGCGAATGCGGAGGACGGCAGTCCGGCGCTCCCGCCAAGGGCGCGCCGGACGAACCTGGATCAGTCGACTGCGTGGCCAGGGCCTGCCGTAATGGCTGCCCTTAATACCTCCGGCAACGGCGCCGACTTCTCGATCCTGAAATCGACCCACACCACCTTGGCCACGCCGTCGGCATGCAGCTCGCCCGGCTCGCCATCGGCCCCGATCAGGCGGATCTCGTGCGACACCTCGACGCTCGAGCGTCCCGGCGGCGCCACGAAGGTGCGCACCTCGATATCGCCCGGATAGGTCAGTTGCTTGAGGAAATTCATCGAGGCATTCACGATCACCGGTCCTTCGGTGCGCGAATCCGGCAGGCCGCCCACCTGCTCCAGCCAGGCGATGCGCGCCGACTCGATGTAGCGGAAATAATTCGTGTTATTGACGTGCCCCATGGCGTCCATATCGCCCCAGCGGATCGGCATGCGCATGGTGTGAACCAACTTCTTGCTGCTCATTCTTTTCTCTGCTTCCAAAGTTTACTGCGCCGTCATCCCGTCATCGGCCGTGATGATGGCGCCATTGATGAAATGGGCTTCTTCCGCCGCCAGCAGCAGCAGGAGCCCGTCGAGGTCTTCCGGCTTGCCCGGCCGCTTGCGCGGCAACATCTCGATCAGCTTGCGGCCCGGTTCGGTGTCGAAATAATCCTCGTTCGAATCGGTGGCGATGTAGCCGGGGCAGATCGCATTGACGTTGATGCCGTACTTGCCCCACTCCACCGCCATCGCCTTGGTCATCTGCACCACGCCGGCCTTGCTCATGCAGTACACGCCGATCTGCGGCAACACCCGCAGGCCGGCCACCGAGGCGATATTGACGATGCGGTGCTGCTTGCGCGGGTCGCCCTTGGCGCGCGCGATCATGCGCTTGGCGGTCTGCTGGGCCATGAAGAAGGCGCCGCGCAGATTGGTGTCCATGATATAGCCATAGTCGTCTTCGCCGACATCCAGCAGGCGCTGGGTTGACGAGACGCCGGAGTTGTTGATCAGGATGTCGATCGGCCCGGCCTCGGTCTCTGCGTGCGCGATGGCCGCCTTGATGCTGCCCAGGTCGGTGACGTCGAGGCGCACCACGTGCGCCGCCCCGCCGTCGGCCTCGATCTCGGCGCGCAGCTCCTTCAGGCGCTCGACCCGGCGCGAGGCCAGCACGACCTGGGCCCCGGCCCCGGCCAGCGCCTTCGCGAAGCGCGCGCCGAGTCCGCTCGACGCGCCGGTGACCATTGCAATCTTTCCTTCGAAATTGACTTCGATTCCCACGTCCCGCTCCCCAATGCTGTCGTGCCGGCTAATTGCGAAAGCATAATGATCCCACAAATGTCCAGTATTAGATTGCCTCATCTAATATTGCCTTTACAATGGCGCGCAAGTTGCATTCAACAGCAAATTCCCGCACACTCGTGCTATTTTCAAGATTGCCTCACTAGAGCACACCAACAACCATGACAGAGACAAGCAACCTCATCGAACAATACGGCCCGCGCGAAGCCATGGAATACGACGTCGTGATCGTCGGCGGCGGCCCTGCCGGCCTGGCCGCGGCGATCCGGCTCAAGCAGCTGGCGGCAGAAAAAGGCCAGGAAGTGTCGGTCTGCGTATTGGAAAAAGGCGGCGAACTGGGCGCCCACATCCTGTCGGGCGCGGTGATGGATCCGCGTGCGCTGAGCGAGCTGATCCCTGACTGGAAGGAAAAAGGTGCGCCGCTGAAGACGCAGGTGACCGAAGACCGCGTCATGTTCCTGACCGAGACGAAATCGTTCTCGACGCCGGTGTTCGCGATTCCTCCGGCGCTGAAAAACCACGGCAACTACATCGTCTCGCTCGCCAACGTCGTGCGCTGGCTGGGCCAGCAGGCCGAAAGCCTGGGCGTGGAAATCTTCCCCGGCTTCCCGGCCGCCGAGATCCTGTACAACGAGGATGGCTCGGTCAAGGGCGTGGCCACCGGAAACATGGGCGTCAACCGCGAAGGCGAGCCGGGCCCGGACTTCCAGCTCGGCATGGAACTGCACGCCAAATACACCTTCTTCGCCGAGGGTTCGCGCGGCCACCTGGGCCGCCAGCTGATGGCGAAGTATGACCTGAACAAGGACAAGGATCCGCAGACCTATGGCATCGGCATCAAGGAGCTGTGGGAAATCGACCCGGCCAAGCACCAGCCGGGCCTGGTGATCCACACCGCCGGCTGGCCGCTGCCGAACGACACCTATGGCGGCTCCTTCCTGTACCACCTGGAAGACAACCTGGTCGCGGTCGGCTATGTGGTGGGGCTGGGCTACCAGAACCCCTACCTGTCGCCGTACGAGGAATTCCAGCGTTATAAAACCCACTCGGACATCCGCGGCTTCTTCGAAGGCGGCAAGCGCATCTCGTATGGCGCGCGCGCCATCACCGCCGGGGGCCTGCAATCCTTGCCGAAGACCGTGTTCCCAGGCGGCTGCCTGATCGGCTGCGACGCCGGCTTCCTGAACACCAGCCGCATCAAGGGCAGCCACGCCGCGCTCAAGACCGGCATGCTGGCCGCCGAAGCCGCTTTCGCGGCGCTGGGCGAAGGCCGTACGGGCGACGAACTCGCCGCCTTCCCGGCCGCGTTCGAGAAATCGTGGCTGCACGAAGAGCTGCACATCGCGCGCAACTTCAAGCCGTGGATGAGCAAGGGCCTGGTGCTGGGCACGATCATGACCGGCATCGACCAGATCGTGTTCCGCGGCAAGGCGCCCTGGACGCTGCACCACCAGCACGCCGACCATGAATGCCTGAAGCCGGCGTCGCACTACAAGCCGATCGCCTATCCGAAGCCGGATGGCAAGCTGACCTTCGACAAGCTGTCGTCGGTGTTCATCTCGAACACCAACCACCGCGAAGACGAGCCGGTTCACCTGACGCTGAAGAACCCGAGCGTGCCGGTCGACGTCAACCTGGCCAAGTATGCCGGCCCGGAACAGCGTTACTGTCCGGCCGGGGTGTACGAGTTCGTCAAGCGCGAGGATGGCGGCGACCGCCTGCAGATCAATGCCCAGAACTGCGTGCACTGCAAGACCTGCGACATCAAGGATCCGACCCAGAACATCGTCTGGGTCACGCCGGAAGGCGGCGGCGGCCCCAACTATCCAAACATGTAAGGAGAACGCCCATGGCGACCATCACGCTGCACAAACGATTGCATGCCGTGGCGGCCGCCGGGCTGCTGGCGGCCTTCGCTCTCACTTCCATTCCCGGCCTGGCCCAGGAGGGCGCTGCGCCGGACTCATTACGCACCGCCGTCCTGCTCAGCCATGAGATGGCGGTCGAGCCGAACATCGCCTACCTGCGCGCGAGCGGGCAAGAGCTCAAGCTCGATGTCTACCGTCCCTGGCGCGACAGCACGGCGCGCCTGCCGGTCGTGCTCAACTTCCATGGCGGCGGCTGGGTCGCGGGCAACCGCGAAAGCCGCGCGCTGGCCGCCCTGCCCTATCTGCAGATGGGCTTTGCCGTCGTCAATGTGCAGTACCGGCTGGCCAATGTGGCGCTGGCCCCGGCGGCGGTCGAAGACACGCTGTGCGCACTGCAATGGGTGGGCCGCAATGCCGAACGCTACCGTTTCGACCTGGAACGGGTGGTCACCACCGGCGATTCGGCCGGCGGCCACCTGGCGCTGGCCACGGCCATGATTCCCGCTGACTCTCCCTTCGCCAATCAGTGCGCCTTCACCGAGGGAAGCTGGAGCGGACCGTACAAGAACGCCGCGCCGAAGGTGAAGGCCGTCGTCAACTGGTATGGCATCACCGACGTGGCCGACATGCTGCAGGGGGCCAATATCCGCTCGTATGCAGTAGGCTGGTTCGGCAGCCTGCCCGGCCGCATCGCGCTGGCGAAGGACTTGTCGCCCCTGAGCCATGTGCGCGCAGGAGGACCGGCCGTGTTCACGATCCACGGCGATGCCGACAAGCTGGTGCCCTACGCCCATGGCGTACGCCTGAAGAGCGCGCTCGACAAGGCGGGCGTCAGCAATGTGCTGCATACGGTCAAGGATGGCGGGCATGGCGGCTTCACCCTGGAGCAGCAGGTCGTCATCTTCGGCGAGATCCAGGGCTTCCTGCGCCGGCAAGGCATCATTCCTGCGTCCCGCTGACTTCCTGTTTTACTGCTGACTTTGTCTGATAAATCCTACGAAGACTCCGCTAGTTCGCCGATAGGCGAGGACGGCCATCGGCGTAGCATGGATCTTCCAGACACCAGTGCTAGGAGACGAACATGGGTGAAAACAAAGGACATGGCGATAAAGCGCCGAACTACCCTGAGCTGGACGAGATGGGATCGGCAGCAAACCGCGCCGGCCAGAGTGCCGGTAATCAACAGAGTGCTGGCGATCAGCAAGACTTAGGCCAGCAGCAAGACCGTAATCTCCAAGGCAATAAGCAGCAAAACATCGAGCAGCAAACCGGCGGCAATCAGCAAAGCGCCGGCGGACAACGGCAGAACCAGCAACAAGGCGGCCAGCATGCGTCGGGCGGAACCCCGGCACTGGACGACCTCAATGCCGACCTCGACAGTCGTAACCGTGGGTCGCTGGGCAACGCGTCCCAGCAGATGGACCAGACGCCCGGCTGGGACGGCAAGCAGGACAAGAACCGTTGACGTGGCATCGACCACGCATGACGCGGCCCGCACTATGGGCCGCGTTTTTATTGTGGGCGTTGCACGGCCTGGCGCGCGGCGTTGCTGGCGTCGATGCCGAACCATTTCAGGGACAGCCGGCGCAGCGTGCCGTCGGCGCGCGCTTCATTGAGTATCCTGTCGACCGCCGCCTTGAATTGCGGATTGCCCTTGCGAATGGCGACGCCCACGCGCGCATCCTTGCCGACCCGCGGCCCGGCCTTGATCGGCAGCGCCGAATTCTTCAGCAGGAAGCTCACCATCAGGCTGTCGTCGAGCGAAGCGTCGATGCGCCCGAACGCCAGGTCCTGCAGGTTCTCGGGCACGGCCGGGTAACTCCTGACCTCGATCCCCTTTACCGCCCTCGCCTGCTGCTCGAACACGCTGCCCTGGCGCACGCCCAGCTTGCGGCCCTTGAGGTCGGCCAGGCTGCGATAGGTGGCGCGCTCGTTCTTGCGCACGATCAGCTGGAAGCCAGAATAAGTGTAGGGCACGGAAAAATCGAAGGCCTGCGCGCGCTCGGGCGTGATGATCACCTGGCTGATCGCGGCATCGACCTTGCCTGACGACACTGCCGGCAGGACGGCACTCCATTCGACCAACACGAACTGCGGCCTGAGTTTCAGCCCGGCGGCGACCAGGCGCGCCACCTCGACGTCGTAACCGGTCAGGTGGCCGCTTTTCGGATCCTTGAAATTAAAAGGCGGATACGTGCCTTCGACGGCGATGCGCAGGACGCCACGGGCCTTGGCCTGGCTCATCAGGTCGGCGGCGTGCGCGTCCGGCGCCGGGAGCAGGCCTAAGCCGGTGACTAGCCCTGCCGCCAATCCCGCAAGCCGGCGCCGACCCACCCTCGCTACTACCTTGTACATCGACTTGCTCCGCACCACGGTCAAAGGCACTTTATAACCGAAAAATACCACCAATGACTAGCCGCGCAGGCTGATTCGTTTCTGTTCTCGCGCCGAGCGGTAAACAGCCTCGATGATGCGGATGTCGCGCAAGCCTTCTTCGCCCGGCACGATGGTCTCGCGGTTTTCCTTCACGCATTGCGCCATATGGTCGAGCTGGCCGACCCACTGGTTCGCATACGGCCCCGGCGGCGGCGTGACCAGGGTCTTGTCGCCGCGCTCGCCGCCGACCCACATGTGCTGGCCGCTGTAGGCGGTGGCAGGCTCCAGTTCGATCCGCCCCTTGTCGCCCATCAGCACGAACTGGTTGCGGTTGGCGCTGTACATCGACATGCACGAACCGATGACGCCGGACGGGAATTCGAGCTGGAAGTCGATCATGTCTTCCACTTCGCGGAAGCGCGGGTCGCTGCGGTCGGTGGTCTCCTTGGCGAACACGGCAACCGGCTCCTCGCCGGTCATGTAGCGCGCCGCCTGCAGCGCGTAAATGCCGATGTCCATCAGCGAGCCGCCGCCCGACTGCGCCTTCTTCATGCGCCAGGTATTCGGGTCGCGTGCAACAAAACCGTGTTCGGAACGGAAATAGCGCAGCTTGCCGATGGCCCCGCTGCGCGCCAGGCGGATCGCCTCGACGTTGTGCGGCTCGAAGCGCGAGCGGTAGCCGAGCATCAGTTTCTTGCCGGCCTTGCGGCAGGCGGCGATCATCTGCTCGCATTCGGCCACGCTGACCGCCATCGGCTTTTCGCACATCACGTGCTTGCCGGCC
>DDKG01000010.1 GCA_002339265.1 Massilia sp. UBA2604
ACAGGTTCGAGTCCCTTGAGGACGCGGATGGATGATTCGCTATAGTCTGGAGCGGGTTTCTTGGAGGCCATCTTGAAGATTGTTTGTCGAATGCTCCGGCATTCTAACTTGTCGGGAGGAAAAGGTTAGGCTTTTTTACTGTTTAAATATACAGTAGTTTGCGCTGTGACGTGCTTTTCGCTTCACACGTTTGTGCTAGATTAAGCTGGATAATCACGGCAATGCCAGGGAGGGGCGTTACCGATGCACTTGTCCAGCTATCCGTTTACCGTTCGCCTGATCGGGTTTGCCCAGGGCGAAAGCGCGCGGCTCGAGGCCCTGCTGGCGCGGGCGCCTGGCGTCGGGCCGTCGTATTCTTGCCTGCACGACGACAGTTTGCAAGAGCCGGACCTGTATATCGCCAACGGCGACAGCCCGACCGCGCTGACCCGGCTCGGCTGTTTGCCGCCGGGATCGCTGCAGCCGGCGCTCGTCATCGGCAACCCCGGCGATCCTGGCGCCGGACCCTGGCGCACCCTGGCGCGGCCGATCGACCCCCTGCAATTGTACGAGGCCCTGGCCGAGCTGCTCGACACCCGGGTCCAGGTGCTGGTGCAGCAGAGCACCCGCACCACCCGGCGCGTGCTGGCCGAGCGGCGCCGCCGTCCGCGCCTGGCGCCGGACTGCGAAACGCCGGCATTCTACACGCGCCTGCGCCGCGGTCCGGTAGATGGGGCCGTCCTGATCGTCGACAAGGAGTGCAAGCTGCGCAACCAGGTGGCGCGCGTGCTCGGCCCGCGCCGGGTGCCGGTCGAATGGACCGACAGCCTGTGCGCGGCGGTGCGCCTGTGCGACGAAACGCCGGTATCGCTGGTGCTGATCAACACGGCGGCGGTGGGCATCGAACCGTATGAGGTGTGCAGCTCGATCAAGTCGCAGGACGGGGCGCAGCGCACCCCGGTGGTCTTCCTGGTCGAACAGTCCTTCCACTATGACAGCGTGCGTGCGCGCCGCGCCGGTGCGCGCGGCCTGCTGACGACGCCGGTCGCCGGCCGCCACTGGATGCTGACCTTTCAGAAGCTGCTGGATCTGCCAGTGTAGGTAGTTAGCGACGTTTTGTAACAACTTCATATCGTGCGAAGCAGTGGTGAAGTTATATTAATAACCATGGCTGAAGACGACCAAATCAAGCGCAAGGACGATCCAAACGAGGACGTCGACGAGCGCCGCGAGACCCGCGTGCGCGTGCCCGATCGCCGTGCGAGCGGCGGCCAGACCGCACGCGGCCCGGCGCGCTACCTGCGCGACGGCGACAATGCGGTCGCCCTGGCCGGCCGGGTCATCACCTCGCGCTTTCGCTCGCTGCGCGAACGCTTCAACCGCGATTTCATGCAGCGCACGCTGCACATCGGCGTTTCGGCCCGCATTTTTCACCCGGCCGCCGGCGCCAAGGGGCTGCTCAGCAAGAACCTGCAGTATCTCGAGGAATCGATCGCCCAGTGGGTGATGTCGCGCGACGTGCTGGTGTTCATGATCCCCACCGTGAACACCAACGGCTTGTTGCACCCCAGTAACATCACCTTGCGCCACTATGCGCGCCACCTCGACGGCCTGGTGCTGCAGGGCGGGGCCGATGTGGCGCCGCAAACCTATTCCGAAACGCCCACCCGGCCCGAATGGAGCGGCGACCGCGCGCGCGACGTCTACGAACTCGAACTGCTGCACGAATTCGTCGATGCCGGCAAACCCGTGCTGGGCGTGTGTCGCGGTTGCCAGCTGATCAACGTCGCCTTCGGCGGTACCCTGCACCAGGACGTCGCCACCGACATGCCTGATGCATTGGCCCACGTGCATGACGTCTACGACGCGCACCGCCACGCCATCGTCTTCCCCAAGGGCTCGTCGCTGGGCCGGATGTTCCCCAAGGTCGAGCGGGCGATGGTCAATTCGATACACCACCAGGCGGTCAAGGATCTCGGACGCGATATCCGTGTCGAGGCCATGTCCGAGCCGGATGGCGTCATCGAGGCGATCCGCTACCAGCGCGCCAACTTCGTCATGGGCCTGCAGTGGCACCCCGAATTCCACCGCGCCGGCGGCGTCGACCTGCTCGATTGCACGCCGGTGCTCGACGAATTCCTGCGCGCGGCGCGTGAAACCCGGCTGTAGTTGTCAGCTTTAATTGCTGTAAAGAACTAACTGTCGCCGGGCCTGATTCTGACCGCGATTCGATTGCCGAAAACGCTTGCTTTCGCCGCGTGACGCGTGAATAATGAAATGAGAATCATTCGCATCTTGTGCGAAGTTCCTTTATCTACACGCTTGATCGTTGCCGACCGCAACCGCTTTTGGGAGACGCTTGCATGACCATTTCTACCGCAGACACGACGTCGTCGGCGCCGCGCAGCCAGGATGCGTTGCTGGTCGCTTCGCTATTGCACCTGATGTCCAATTACACGACGCGCGGCGACGGCGAGCAGCCTTGCGTCAAGCTGGCCTCGGTTATCGAGCGTCACCTGTGCGCGCTGTCGCGGCTGCCGAACATCGATCCGGTGCTGCGCGCCACCTGCGAACAGCTGGCCGACCAATGGGCGGTCGTGGTCGACGCCAAGCTGCCGCCGCCGGCGCCGACGCGCCAGCCCTTGCTGGCGCGCTTCATGAAAGGCAGCTGGGCCGGCAAGACCGCGCCGTTGGCCGGCTAACGAGGCGTCAATAGCTGCTTCAGGCGATCAATCCGGTCCGGAATGCGTTCCAGGGCCGGATAGCGCAAGCCGCCATCGTAGTCGATCGTCACTGCGCGCTTCTGCCGATCCAGTTCGAAGGTGACGGCGATGCCGGCCGGATTGCGGCGGGACACCGCCGCGGCCAGGCGCTCCATGCTGAACGGCTCGCCTTCCACCTCCAGCAGCGTGGCGCCCGGCGCCAGCCCGGCCTTGAAAGCGGGGCCGTTCCAGCTGACCGAGCGCACCACGCCCCTGGCGTTCACGCCAAGTCCGATGCTGTAGCTGAAATCGGGCATCCCTTCACCCTGCAGGCCGCGCTCGACGTATGGGCTCGGCGTGGACTTGTAGACCAGCCGGTAGCCGGCGCGTTCCAGGCCGTCGAGCAGGCCGGCGTCGCTGTTGCCGTGCACGCGCCGTTCGAGATAGCCGCGCCAGTCGAAGGGCGCCAGCTTTGACAAGGTGGCGCAGACGTCGTCGAAGGTGTACACCTTGCTGGTCTTGTCCTGCACGGCGAAGAACCTCGCGGCGAAGTCGTCCATGCCATATTTGCCCTTGCTGCGCTCGCGCAGGATGCCGTCGATGTCCAGCCACAGCAGGACGCCTTCGGCGTAATAATCCTTGCGGCGTTGCCAGTCGGTCCAGCTGACGCCCACGCCGCCCGGCATCGTGATCGAATCGAGCGCGCTGTCGCCCAGAGACTTCCAGGCGCGGCCCGGGCGGTTCGACATGCTGGCGGCGTCCAGGGCCAGGGCGTCGAGCGTGTCCGGGATACTGCGCAGGCCCGCGCGCGCGCCGATGATCCGTCCCCAGAATTCCGACTGCCCCTCGTACACCCACAACAGCGTGCTTTGCATCGGCGTGTTCGGCGTGGGCGTCCAGTGGTCGGCGGGCTGGGCAAACTTGCCGTTCCAGGCATGGATGTATTCGTGGGCGAACAGGTCGATTTCAAAGGCGGAAGCCTCCCAGTTGGCCAGGAAGTCCGGCGGCAGCGTCACTTCTGCCGAGCGGATGTGCTCCAGGCCTCCCGGTCCGGGCAGGCGTTCCGTCAGCGGCACCAGGTAATCGAAATGGGGAAACGGCGCCTTGCCGAATACCGCTGCGGTCTGCGCGACGATGGCGCGCAGCGGCGCGTCCATCGCCGCCGCGCCGGCAAGCTGCGCGGCCTCGGCGGCGAAGTAGGTCACGCGCACCGGCACCGGTCCGTCGGCCAGGCTGCGCCGCTCCACATGGGGCGCGGCCAGCACCGGCGAGTCGAGCAGCAGGTCGAGCGGCACCGGCGCGAAGCTGATGGTCGAGCCGGCGCGGCCCCGCTCGACCAGCGAGGTACCCGCCACCAGCCCGGCGGGGAGGGTCAATGAGGCCGCCACCTGGATGCGGTTGGCGAACCAGCCGGCCGGATACAGGAGCACGTTCTGCCACTGCAGATTGATCATGTCCGACGCGATGTGGCTCATGCGGCCAAGCGGCGCCAGGAACTGGAATTCCAGTTCCAGCTCGCGCACACCGGCCGGCACCTGCACGTGGAAGGCATGTGCATCAAGGGGATCGCGGCGCCACATCAGGCGCTGGCCGCCGCCCTGGATCACCAGGCCGGCCAGGCGCTGCACCTGGATCGTCGGGCCGTGGCTGCCGCCATCCCATTTCGGATACAGCAGGGTCAGGCGGCCTGCGGCCTGCACCGGCACGCGCTGCTTGACGCGGACGATCCGCTGCGCGGTGTCGCTGGCATCGACGTCGACCGTCAAGGTACCGGGGAAGGCGCGGTCGCGCGGCAGGGGGATGGTCGAGGCGGGCGCCGTCCACGGGGCCGCATGCGACAGCGGGCTCGAACACAGCAGGGCGGGCAACAACAACAGGATAGCGGTCAGTTTAACCATCTGGGCATGAGTAATGAAAAACTGCAGGTAGGCAATTTTTCATTATCATGCAATTCGGATACTGAATGTAGAGATATTTTTTCAGCTCGTGCCACCGCCGCGGAAGTGCCCGATCGCCGCATTGACCATGCCCTCGACGCTGCCTTCGCGCTCCACGTGGCGGCGCAGGATGGTCGCGTCGCTGCCGTCGTGCACCGCCGCCGCCAGGTGCTTCAGGGCGTCCACGCTGCCCAGCGCCTCGGCGTGCGGCAGCATTTTTTCGAGCGTGGCCAGAATGTCTTCGCGCATCGGCACGTTGTCGTAGGTCTTCGGATGCGTGATGCTGCCATCCAGGCCGAAGCGGCAGGCCTGGAAGCGGTTGTAGTTGTAGACCAGGTAGTCGTCCTCTACCGGCGCTGCTTCCTTGCGCTCCAGCAGATGCCGGCACAAGGCCTGCAGATAGCCGGCCAGCGCCGCCGCCCGCTCCACCGTCAGCGGCGTGTCGCACACGCGCAGCTCGATGGTGCCGTATTCGGGCTTGGGTCTCAGGTCCCAGTAAAAGTCCTTCATGCTCTTGATGATGTTGGTGCGTTCCATCTTGGCGAAGTAGACGTCGGTGAACTCCTGCCAGGTGAGCGTGAACGGCGCGCGGCCGCTCATCGGGAAGGCGAATACGGAATTCAGGCGCGCCGATTCGAACAGGCTGTCGTGGCCCTGCACATAGGGCGACGACGCCGACAGCGCGATGAAGTGCGGCAGGTAGCGGTTGAGCGCATGCAGCAGGTACAAGGCGTCGTCGCCGTTGGCGCAGCCGATGTGCACGTGCTGGCCGAAGACCGTGAACTGCTTGGCCAGGTAGCCGTACAGCTGCGACAGGTATTCGTAGCGCGGCTTGGCCGAGATCCTCTGGTCGGACCAGTGCTGAAACGGGTGCGTGCCGCCGCCGGCGATGCCGATATTGAGCACGTCGCTGGCCGCCACCAGCGTGTCGCGGATCTCGACGAGTTCCGCCAGCAGCGGTTCATACGCCGTGTGCACGCTCGAGTTAATCTCGATCATGCTCTCGGTGATCTCGGGCGTGACGTTGCCCGGGAACGGTTTGCGCTTCAATAAATGCATCAGGTCGGGGCTGGCCGCGGTCAGGTTGAAATCCGACAGGCTGACCAGTTGCAGCTCCAGCTCGACCCCGAAGGTGAGCGGCTGCGAGGGGTTGAAGGCTTCAAGCGGCATGGGTCGACTCCGGTGCTTCGCGCGCCCAGATCAGCGCGCGCTGGATGATAATCGGGCCGAAGACTTCGAGCAGCATCGTCACGGCCGCCATCGCATACAGTTCTTCGACCACTTTCAGGCCGGCATAGCGCGCGTGCTCGAGCAGCAAGATCACGAATACCGCCAGCGGCGCCAGCCCGAGGCCGGTGAGCGCGCCCTTGCGCCAGGTGACGCCCGACAGGTGAGCAAACGCCGTCACGCCCGCCACCTTGGCCAGCATGCGCACCAGCACCACGCTGATGGCCAGCGCGAAGCCGGCCGTGACCAGGCGCCAGTCGAGGGTCGAGGCGGCGTACACGAACAGCAGCACGGTGAGCACTTCGCCCAGCGCGCCGAAGTTGCGCTGGGTCTGGGTGAAGGCCACGCGCCGGTAGCGCACCGTCAGGCCGAAGGCCAGCGCCGCGACCACCGGCGTCAGGCCGGCGCTGTCGCACACGGCCACCAGCAGGATCACGGCCAGCGCGAAGGCGACGGTGGAGTCCTGCTGCGGATTGCCGATCGCGCGCAGCAGGGCTGGTACGATCACGCCGAAGATGGCGCCGATCAGGATCGAGCCGGCCAGCATCACCAGGCTTTGCCACAGCGCTTCGCCAACGGCGTCGTAGGTGCGGAACAGCCAGATGCCGATGATGACGTTGAAGGCGAACACCGACAGCACGCAGTTCTGGGCCGACAGGTGCAGCACCCGTTCGGTCATCTGGCCCGAGCTTTTCTGTTCGTTGATCACTCGCACCACGGTGGCGGGCGAGGTCGCCATCGACAGCGCCGCCATCAACAGGGCCGTCAGGCGGCCGACGCCGAAGGCGCTGGCGACCAGATACACGAGGATGAAGGTGAGCGCCGCCTCGACCAGGCCGGCCACGCCGATCCAGGGATTGTTGACCAGCCAGCGCAGGTTGATGCGGTTGCCCAGTTCGAACAGGATCAGGCCGAAGGCGACGTTGGCCAGCAGCGAGACGGGGCCCATGTCGGGGGCGGGCAGGGCGCCGATCTGGGTGCTGCCGAGGGCGAAGCCGACCAGGCCATAGAAGCTGATGCGCGGCAGGCCGGTCCAGCGCTGGCCGAATTCGCCGGCCAGCCAGGCGAGCGCGATCGCCAGCGGCCACGCGAGACTAGTCAACAGGGACAGCAGGTCTGGCATTCGTTTCCCCTCGATTTTTGTTCGTCTTGTAGTTGGCGTACGCTTGCCGCCCGATGCTTGCGGATTCTACAAGCGGACGGCGCACGCACGATTGTCCTGGCTCGCCCGTCCACGCGCCTTGTGTTGAGACACGGCGAGCGGCGGGCGAGTGGCTCGATCATAGCGATTCCAGCGGGGCCGTCCGTGTTCGCACTAACACAGTGCGTAATTACATTGCTTCTGGTAAATGCATTGTTCGGTCAACTTGGTGCGCGCAGAGGTGCACTGGTGTCTGGGATGATTTCAGGCCTCTGAAATATGAGGCGTTATAGTTAAAACCCCGTCGTTCCCGAGCGGAAGTCATATCTGCCAGTGGCAGGAATGACTTACATACTCTGCGGATGAATATTCCGCCGCACTATTAGGTGCATCGTAAGCGTGATTGAACCGAGATCGCCGAATAAACAAAGGCACTTTTATTTCCATAGGGAAAGTAAAATATAGGTTTCATCTTCTGTCCAATTGCAGCGCGAAAACCGACCATGACCGATATCACTCCTCCAAAGCTTCTCAATTTTAGGTTGCCAGAAGTAATTGACCTGCGCCAACCAGACGCCCGTATTAACTTCGAGGTTGAAGCGACCGATGAAGTGGGAGGAAGCGGACTGGCGTACGTCAACATTGTGCTGGACCGTTTCGTAAGTGGCGGCATGGCACGGAAGCATGTGGTTTTTTTTGCTGGAGGTGGCTCAGCGGACGGTCAGCTCACTGGCACCGACACTTTCACGGACAGCACTCCGATCACGGCTGCAAGCGTTTACAACATAGGACCTGGAACGCCTACTGGAACTGTGGGCATTGCGCGTATCAGCGTCGTGGATCATGCTGGTAACGCCACCACGTATAACGCGCAGCAGCTCGATTCGCTGGGATTCAACGCGACTGTAAACCTGATCAACTCAGCCGCACCACCGCCCCCCACGGCAGTATTTGTAGCCCAGGACGTGTCAACGTCGTCGAGGACTTTCGAAGGGACAGGACAAGCCGGTACGGCCATTTACATCGCTAGTTTCGTGGAAGGTGGTTGGGTCAATATCGGTACTACCATCGTGGGCGCCGATGGAAAATGGGTTCTGCAAGCGACTCAGCTAGCCGACGGTATATACGACCAAGTTTCCGTTTGGGCCGAGGATGCGGAAGGAAACGCGTCGTCATTGAGCCCACAATTTGCCTTCGATGTCTGGGAGGATGGCCTCGCCCCCCCCATCGTTTGCCCTTCCAACCGATAGTCAAGGGATGCTTCGTTCCGATAATCCGGTCGTTACCGGGAAGGGCACACCTCAAGCTACGGTTACCCTTTTCGCCGACGGCAAAGCTGTAGGCCTTGGCAGGGTAGACGATGGTGGTAACTGGGCAATCCTTTCCGAAACACTGACGTCTGGCAGCCATACTTTCACAGCGTCGCAAAGCACTGCGGGGGGCCACACGTCGGAACCAAGCCACCCGGCGCAGGCCACTGTCGCAGTTCTAGATACCGGCCTGAAGTTCAAAGTTACTTCCGTAGGTGGCTCCAGTGTGAATGGGGACCGGACGTTCATTCAGAATATGCTCGACGATACCGCAGCCCGGATCAGCGAGTTCATTGACACCAACACTACTATCCCTGTAAGCGTGAACATCGCAGACCTCGGGAACGCCGTGGCTAGAGCTGGGGCTAGATGGCTCGGCACTAACAGCGATGGCACGCCGATTTTGGAGGATGCGCATCTGGAGCTGAGCTCGAAGTATCCCGGCCTGTACTCGCAGAGTGAAGAGGCAAATCCCTACCTTTTCGCACACGAGATGCTCCACGCCCTGGGAATGAACAGTGGCGTGTTTGCATTGAAAAACCAAATTGAGACTCGCAGCGATGGTGTTTTCTTCACCGGCGCGAACGCAGTGGCGGTCAACGGTGGCCCCGTACGACTGTCGAGTGATCGCGCGCACATTGACGACAATTCTGATCTGATGTCTCCAGGCGGCGGAAGTCTGGATAGTCCAGCGTTCGCAGCTAGCAATCCGCTGGCGCCGTTCTCAGCTCTTGACGTTGCGATCCTGAAGGATCTTGGATGGAGCACCAAACCCGTACTTGTATCTGCGGATGGACACACCTTCGTAGCTGGCAGCGGCAAGGCGGGCTTTGATCAAGTCGACGGCACCAGTGGCCTGGACACCTTCTTCATCAACGAAAACCGCGCCACTTTCACCGGTAATTGGAATAACGGTGAATACCTCATCTCAAGCGTCGTTGACGGTACTTCACACAGCCTGAACGGCATCGAGCGAATCAAGTTCGCAGATGCTACCGCGGCGCTCGACGTTGATGGCGTCGCGGGGCAAGTCTATCGTCTTTACGAAGCTGTGTTTGGCCGCACGCCTGATAAGGCAGGCTTGGGCTTCTGGATCAAAGGGGTAGACAACGGACAGTCCATTGCCCAGGTCGCTGACCAGTTCGCAGCGTCAGCCGAGTTCAAGACGCTCTACGGCACAGACCCGAGCGCGGAGCAGATCGTCACAAAGCTGTATGCGAACGTCCTGCACCGTGTACCGGACCAGGGTGGCTACGACTATTGGCTTCCGATCATCAAAAACAATCCAAGCCTAGTGGAAGAAGTCTTGGTCGCTTTCAGCGAGAGCGCCGAGAACAAGGAGCAGGTAGCGAAGATCATCGGCAACGGCTTCGAATATGAGCCGTATGGCTGATCCGATGGCCTATCGTAATGCTCGACGCCACGGGTACGACGTTCTGGCGTAGCAGGTGAGAGGCAACGAACCTACTTGCTGAGCAGACGCATCGCCCGTTCCAGCCCTTCGAGCGTGATTGGAAACATGCGATTGTTCATGATCTGGCGAATCAGGGCGATCGATTGCCGGTACTGCCACAGATGTTCGGGCTCGGGATTGAGCCAGGCGAATTTGGGAAAGGTCGACACGAAGCGCGCCAGCCAGGCCGCGCCCGGTTCTTCGTTGTTGTGTTCGACCGAGCCGCCCGGCGCGATCACCTCGTACGGACTCATGGTGGCGTCGCCGACAAAGATCACCCGCGTATCGGCCGGATACTTGCGCAGCACGTCCCAGGTCGGGAAGCGCTCGCTGTGGCGGCGGCGGTTATTCTTCCACAGGTAGTCGTAGACGCAGTTGTGGAAGTAATAGAACTCCATATTTTTGAATTCGCTGCTGGCGGCCGAGAACAGTTCTTCGGTGCGCTCGATGTGGTCGTCCATCGAGCCGCCGACGTCGAGCAGCATCACCACCTTGATCCGGTTCTTGCGCTCGGGGCGCATGCGGATGTCGAGCCAGCCGGCGTTGCTGGCGGTGGCGCGGATCGTGTCGTCCAGCGCCAGTTCATCAAGCGCGCCCTGGCGCGCGAAGCGGCGCAGGCGGCGCAACGCCACTTTCAGATTGCGCGTGCCCAGCTCGCGCTCGTCGTCGTAGTCGCGGAAGGTGCGCTGCTCCCATACCTTGACCGCGCTGCGGTTGCGGCCAGTTCCGCCGATGCGGATGCCTTCCGGGTTCGTGCCTCCATGGCCGAAGGGCGAGGTGCCGCCGGTGCCGATCCACTTGCTGCCGCCGGCATGGCGTTCCTTCTGCTCTTTCAGCAGCTCTTGCAGGCGCTGCTGCAGCTTGTCGTAGCCGAATTTTTCCAGCTGCGCCTTCTGTTCGGGCGTGAGCTCGCGCTCGAAACGCTTGATCAGCCACTCCAATGGGATGTCCGCCTTCTCGTCGAACACCGCATCGACACCCTTGAACCAGAGACCGAACACGCGATCGAACTTGTCGAAATGGGCCTCGTCCTTCACCAGCGTCAGGCGCGCGAGGTAATAGAACTCGTCGAGCGAGGGCAGGATCACCTGGCGCTGCAAGGCTTCGAGCAGGGTCAGGAATTCGCGGATCGAGACCGGGACCTTGGCCTCGCGCAGGGCGCGGAAGAAGTCGATCAGCATCGCTTTAGCCTTTGGCGTGGTGCGCGAGGCGCGCCTCCAGGTGCGCCTGTACCCGCGGCCATTCGGCGCGCAGGATGCTGTACATGACGGTGTCGCGCGGCTGCCCGTTGCGGCGCGCCACGTGGTGGCGCAGCACGCCATCCTTGTGCGCGCCGAGGCGCTCGATGGCCGCCTGCGAAGCGAAGTTTTCGCCATCGGTGCGCAGGCCGACCACGGCGCAGCCGAGGGTGTCGAACGCATGCCGCATCAGCATCAGCTTGCAGCTCGTGTTCACATGGCTGCGCTGCGCGCGTTTGGCATACCAGGTGTAGCCGATCTCGACCCGGTCGACTTCCGGCACGATGTCGTGGTAGCTGGTGCTGCCGATGACGGCGCCGCTGGCGGCGTCGATCACGGCCCAGGCCTGCCGGTTGGGCGTCGACAGCGCCAGGTCGAGGTAGCCGGCGACGTCGTCCGGCGCCGGCACCCAGGTCACGCGCAGCTTATGCAATTCGCCGTCGCTGGCCGCCGCGCGCATGCCGTCGGCATGGTGCGGCGCCAACGGTTCGAGGCGCACGCCGTTGAGTTCCAGCGTGATGGGCGCGACCTTGATCATCGCCGGTTCCTCGCCATCGCCATCAGGCGGTCGAACAGGGCGATGTCCTGCTCGTTCTTGAGCAGGGCTCCGTGCAGTGGCGGCGCCGCGTCTTCCGCGCGCAGCGCTTCGGCCGGCACATCCTCGGCCAGCAGCAGCTTGAGCCAGTCGAGGAATTCCGAGGTGGACGGCTTCTTCTTGATGCCGGGGACGTCGCGCAGCGCATAGAAGCTTTGCAGCGCGGCCGCCAGCAAGTCCTGCTTCAGCGTCGGGAAGTGCACGCCCACGATGTCGGCCATCGTCTCGCGGTCCGGGAACTGGATGTAATGGAAGAAGCAGCGGCGCAGGAAGGCGTCGGGCAACTCCTTTTCATTGTTCGAGGTGATGATCACCAGCGGACGGTGCTTCGCCACCACCATCTCGCGCGTTTCGTAGACATAGAACTCCATGCGGTCGAGTTCACGCAGCAGGTCGTTCGGGAACTCGATGTCGGCCTTGTCGACTTCGTCGATCAGGAGCACCACCGGCTCGGGCGAGGTAAACGCCTGCCACAGCACGCCCTTGACGATGTAGTTCTGGATGTCGCGCACGCGCTCGTCGCCCAGCTGCGAATCGCGCAGGCGCGAGACGGCGTCGTATTCGTACAGGCCCTGCTGGGCCTTGGTGGTCGACTTCACGTGCCACTGCAGCAGAGGCATGTTCAGCGCGGCTGCGACTTCTTCGGCCAGCATGGTCTTGCCGGTGCCCGGCTCGCCCTTGATCAGGAGCGGACGGCCCAGCGTGAGCGCGGCGTTGACGGCCAGTTTCAGGTCGGGCGTGGCGACGTAGTTGTCGCTGCCTTCGAAGCGGGGAGATGCATGCATGGCGGGTGACGGGGAAATCGAAGAAGGTGAGGCGAGTATATGACAAATCCATCACGCTCTCCGGACCGGGACGCCAGACGCCGGTTTGTAGACTGGTGTCAAGTCTTCAGATAGAATCGGCCCGTTGGTAAGCCTTTGCTAAGTTTTTGTGCGGTTGCGGTTTTCGAAATATAACTAACGAGACGCCCATGAAAAAAACTCTGGTACCACTGGCGCTGGCGGTGTTCGCCTGCGCCGCCGGCAGCGCATCCGCCGCGGAAGTGGTCGGTAATCCCCAGGCGGCCACCGCCAAGATCGAGATGTGCATCGGCTGCCACGCCATCCCCGGCGGCTACAAGACGGCATTCCCCGAGGTGTACCGCGTGCCGATGATCGGCGGCCAGTCGGCCAAGTACATCGAATCCGCACTCAAGGCCTATCGCAAGGGCGACCGCAAGCATCCTTCCATGACCGGCATCGCGCGCTCGATGAGCGACCAGGACATCGCCGACGTGGCTGCTTACTATTCCCAGCAATCGTCGAACCAGACGACCGCCAAGCGATGAGGACCGCCATGAAGAAAACGATGCTCCTGCTGGCGCTCGGCGCTGTGTCTTGCGGCGCTGCCGCCAACGACGTCAAGCGCGGCGAAGCCCTGGCCCAGAAATACAACTGCGCCTCCTGCCACGGCGCCGACTACAACAAGGCGATCGACCCGACCTATCCCAAGCTGGCCGGCCAGCATGGCGACTATCTGACGCATGCACTGCGCGCCTACAAGCGCGGGGCCGGCGCCAATGGCCGCGTCAACCCGATCATGGCCGCCATCGTGCAGCCCCTGTCGAACCAGGACATGTCCGACCTCGGCGCCTATCTCTCCAGCCTGCCGTCGCAGCTGGTGGTCAAGAAGTAGCAGGGCCGCGACACGCGTTCCAGCGTCAACTGGTAACATCTCGTCCCCTTCCGCCGCATCGCCGGCCGGGGGATTGATTGTTGTCCATCCGCTGGAGCCCCCGTGCCGTCCCTTACCCCCGCTTACCTGAAGATCAACCTGCTGGCCGGCCTGACCGTCGCGCTGGCCCTGGTGCCCGAGGCGATCGCCTTCGCCCTGGTCGCCCACCTGTCCCCGCTCACCGGCCTGTATGCGGCGGTGATCGTCGCTTTTATTACCTCCGCGTTTGGCGGCCGGCCCGGCATGATCTCGGCCGCCGCCGGTTCGCTGGCGGTGGTGATGGTGGCGCTGGTGGTCCAGCATGGCGCGCAATACCTGCTGGCCGCCGTGGTGCTGATGGGCGTGCTGCAACTGCTGTTCGCCGCCGCGCGCCTCGGTAAATTCATTCGCATGGTGCCGCATCCGGTGATGCTCGGCTTCGTCAACGGCCTGGCGCTGGTGATCTTCCTGGCCCAGTTCAACCACTTCAAGGAGCCGGGCCCGGATGGCGCGGTAGAGTGGATGGCCGCGCCCGCGCTGGCGGTCATGGCCGGCATCATCGTCGTCACGATGGCGGTGATCTACCTGACCCCGCGCCTCACGAAAGCGGTGCCGTCGACGCTGGTCGGGATCCTGGTCGCCAGCGTCGGCTGCGCGCTGCTCGGCATCGAGACCAAGACCGTGGGCGACCTCGGCTCGATTGCCGGCGGCCTGCCGAATTTCGCGCTGCCCGACGTGCCGTGGAACCTGGAGACGCTGCGCATCGTGTTCCCTTACGCCCTCGTGATGGCCGGCGTCGGCCTGATCGAGTCGCTGCTCACGCTGACCCTGATCGACGAGATCACCGACACCCGCGGCCAGCCGAACCGCGAGTCGCTGGCGCTGGGCGCCGCCAATGTCGTCAGCGGCGTGTTCGGCGGCATGGGCGGCTGCGCGCTGATCGGCCAGAGCATGATCAACGTGAACAGCGGCGCCACCGGCCGCCTGTCGGGCATCGCGGCGGCGCTGTTCCTGCTGGCCTTCATCCTGTTCGGCTCCAGCTGGATCGAGGCGATCCCGCTGGCTGCGCTGGTCGGCGTGATGTTCGTGGTGTGCGAAAAGACCTTCGAGTGGGGCACGTTCCGCCTGGTGGGACGAGTCCCGCGCGCCGACGTGTTCGTGATCGTGCTGGTGGCGGGCATCACCCTGGTGTTCGACCTGGCCGTGGCGGTGATCGCCGGCGTGATCGTGTCGGCGCTGGTGTTCGCCTGGCAGCACGCCAAGCAGGTACGGGCCGCCGTCTCGCACGACGAGCAGGGCTGGAAGGTCTATGCGCTGGAGGGCACGCTGTTCTTCGCCTCGGTGACGCCGTTCCAGGCGCTGTTCGCGCCGAAGGACGATCCGCAGGACGTGGTGATCGACTTCATGCGCGCGCGCGTGGTCGACCACTCGGCGATCCAGGCGATCGACGCGCTGGCCGAGCGCTATCGCCTGCAGGGCAAGCGCCTGCACCTGCGCCACCTGAGCCCGGACTGCCGCGAGCTGCTGGAAAAGGCGCAGGGGATGGTCGAGGTAAACCTGGTGGAAGACCCGCGCTACCGGGTCGCTGACGACAAGCTGGCGTGAATTTCGCGCCGGCTCACGCGAACGCGCGCCGGCGCACGCATTCGATATAGGCCTCGGTATCCGGCGGCACGCCGTTGCGCTGCGAGGCCCAGATCATCTCGCCCAGGCACTCCATGATTTCGTGATGGGCGTCGTGCTCGCCGCGCCGGGCCACCAGGGCATCGTGGGCGGCGCGGATGCCGCGCGGCTGGTCGATCGAGATCTGTTCGGCGATCGACAGGTGCATCGACAGGTGCAGGAAGGGATTCGGCTTGCCGCCCTCGACCGAATAGTCGGCCGCGATCGCCGCTTCGACGTCCTCGAACTCGCCGTGATATTCGGGATGCTGGACGATCCAGTCGACCGCGATGGCGTCCATCGGCGTCAGGATTTCCCCTTTGCGGTGCTTGCTGTAGGCTTCGCAGAAGAAGCGACGCACGTCGTGCGAGGACGGAGTAAACATGGTGGAATGCGGCATCAAGGGAAGGGAGCCGGCATTGTAGCGCGATGCCGGCCTGCCGTCAGGGCGCCGCGTCCGTGCCCGTGCCGGCCCCCTGGTATTGTTCGCGCATCGACTTGCAATCCTTCGGCAGGGCGAGGCTGGCCGGCTTGCCCAGTGTTTCCTCGTGCAGCTGGACCAGGTTGGCGGCAAGGCAGGCGCGCGCCGACGTATCGGATGCCGCCAGCAGCTTGGCCGCATCGATCTTGCCGGTAAAGTAATCGACCACAGGGCGTGGCCAGTCCTTCCCCTCCTTTAAGCGCTGTTCCAGCTCGGCGCGGGCCTGCGGGTCGCCGGCGCGCAACTGGGCCAGGTAGAGCCACAGGGCGCCGTTGCGGCCGGTATGTCCCTCGCCCAGGCTGGCGCGCAGGTGCGTGGCCGCCTGCTCGGGCTTGCCCTGCACCAGCATCCGCACGCCCAGCGACAGGTTCGCCTCGCGGTGACCCAGCGCCGCCGCCCGTTCCATATAGCCGGCCGCGGCGGCCGGGTCCTTGTTCTTGCTGCGCTCGGAGACTGCCATGCCCGCCATCGTGTACCAGGCGTCGGCATTGCCGGCCTCGGCCTCCTGGCGCATCCAGGGCCTGACCTCGCGCCGCGAATCGAAAGGCTGGCCGCCGAGATAGGACACGTACAGCTTGCCCTGGCTCATGGCGAACAGCACGCGGTGCGCGCGCAGGAAGTCGACGCCCAGCAGCACGTCGACGCTCAGCTGGCTGTCGATCACGTCGAATTCGGGATCGTGGACGGTGGCGTCGCCGATCTTGAAGGTATCGGCCCTGGCGATCCAGGCGCCCACCGGCTGCCTGCCGACGCCGTGGGCATTGGCCACGCGCTGCGCGCGCGGGCCATCGAGGTCGATGCCGGCGCGATGCGCCGCGCGGCTGGTGATGGTGGTGATCGATGCGCCGCTGTCGATCATGGCGCTCAGGCGAGTACCGTTGATGTAGACGAAGAACTGCGGGTTCGCCGTCAGCTCGTCGTGATGGCGGAACGGGATCACGCTCGCGTTCCGGTCCCAGTAGGCCAGCCAGGTGGCGCCGCAGCGTTGAGGGCGGAAGAAGCGCAGCTCCTTGGTGGCCAGCGAGAACTCGAGGTCGCTCTGCAGCAGGAAGGCGGCGCCGACGATGGCGTCGAACGGCGGCGTGAACGAGGTTTCGCCGACCACCTCCAGATACAGGTCACGGGCGCGCACCGGCCCGACGACGAACTCCGCCACCTTCGCATCGTACAGCCGCGACTTGCCCGCCACGCCCTGGACGTAGCGGCCGGTGGAGCGCTGGGTCAGGCCGTGGCGCTCGATCCCGGTGCGGGTCAGGTAAGTGACCCCGGCGCCGGTATCGGGCAGCATGGTGGCGCGCTTGCCGTTGATTTCCCCGGTCATCGTCAGTCCCAGGCCCGAACCGGCATAATGCAGCGGCACCTGCGCTACCTGCAGGAACTGGCACGACGTTTGAGCCGCGGCATGCAGAGGCAGCAGAAAGAAAAGGGGGGCGAGAAGAACGCTCAGCATTGGGGCAGTAAAAGTCATGCCCTATTCTACGGGGTGGAGTTGCCTGCGAAACAATGCTTTGCGCATGAAATGACGCGCGGGAAGGAAATCCGGCGGAAACGGCGGCATTGGCCACCATTTCCGTCAAGACAAAATTACTTGTTTGGCGCCAACACCAGCGATTCCGGACCCGCCGGACTGGCCCCGCCCGCTGCCGTGACCATGTCCTGTGCCGGCTTGGCCGCTTGCGAACGGCCATGCGGCTGGCGCAGGTAGCGTGCGCTGTGGCGCCGCTCGCCGTGCTGGCCCCTGGCCGGCCAGGTGACGAAGCGCGACAGTTCCTGCAGGGCGCGCTGGTAGACGTCGCGCTTGAACTCGATCACGACATCCAGCGGCACCCAGTAATCGTGCCAGCGCCAGGCATCGAATTCGGGGTGATCCGTCAGGCGCAGATTGACTTCGTTGTCGCGCGCA
>DDKG01000156.1 GCA_002339265.1 Massilia sp. UBA2604
GCCGATCGAGGCGTCGTAGCGGGCGGCGTCGGTGGCGCTGCGGATCGACAGGTCCTGCATCTGGCTCTGGCTGATCGAAGTGATCGAGGCCGGAGATTCCAGCAGCGGCACGTCGGCGAAGCCGCCGACGCTGGCGCGGTCGAGGGCGATCCATTTGCTGCCGGTGACGACGACCGATGCAGTCTCCTGGGCGAACGCCTGGGACGACAGGGAAAACGCCTGCACGATGGCGCAGGCGAGGATGGTGTGCTTCGAGGTGAATGTCATGGTTTGCTCTTATTCGCGCGCACGTGGCGCGCCGCTTTTATCAAAGCCGGAGCCAACGTGGGGGAAGGGCAAACGAATGGAGGTGCTGCTTTGCGCTTTCCTTCGCTGGCATTATCCAGATCAGGTACGAAGGGTATCTCTCACCCGGAACAGCGTTCCAGGACCCCTAGCGAATCGCGAGTGTAACACGGCCCCGGGCGGCCGTGGTGAATCTGTCAAGACAGTTGGATAGGCGCCACTCAGGCTTTCGCGGTCGACGGCGCCTCGGCCGCTTCCGGCTGGACGGCGGCTGGCGACACCACATGCCGCAGCAGGACGCCGCGGGCCGCTTCGCCGATGGCGCGCCAGTGCTCGCGCCGCTGCGCCGCGCGCTTGCGGTGCTTCGATGGCATGTCTTGCAATGGCTTGAGGTAGAACGGCAGCGGGACCAGGAAGCTGCGCGCATCCAGTTCGGCGCCGCCCAGGATGCGCCAGAAACCGTCGTAGGCGTTCTCGAAGGCCTTGTCTTGCGCCGCCTCGTAGGCCACGTGCGCGCTGCCGCGCACCGCGACCACCCGGTCGAAGCCGAGCGCCTGCACCGCGCCCTGCAGGGCGGCGAAGCAGAAGAAGCTCGGCGAATTGTTGGGGAATACCTGTTCGAAAGCCTCGAAGGCGCCGCCGGCATCGCGCCACAGGCCGGCGTTGCGGGTCACGAAGGGGACGATCGGCAGGTCGACGCCCACCACCGCGCCCTCGACCCAGGTCCAGGACAGGCGGTGCAGCACCGTGCCGTCGATAACCAGGGACAGCGTCAGCTCGCCTTCCGGATCGATACGCGGCGCATGCTCGAGCCGCATGATGAAATCGCCGCCTTCACCCTTGTGCTGCCACAAGACCAGGCCGCCGTGGTGCGCGGCATGCCGGTAGGCGGCGTTGAAAGTCGCTTCTTCGAAGCGGTAGTGGGCCAGCACGCAGCGCATGCGCTCGCGCACTTTCATGCCGCGCGCCAGGTAGTCGCGGCCGCTCACATGGCGGAACAGGTCGTCGTCGGGCGCGTTTTCGAGCCGGCGCACCAGTTTGAGACGGGAAAGGGACTGGTGCTCGCGCCAGTAGCGCAGCGCATGCCAGCGTTGGGTGAGACGAGCGAAGATCATCGAGCGCTCCATTCGGCGTGAAGGGGCAATGTCTTGCGGAGCCGCCCGCGCGCAGGCGGGCCGGGCTCAGCAACAACAAAAAATAATTCCGTCTTGCAATTATCTGCCGAATTGCTAACTCGTGCCCGGACGAAGTGCAAACAGTGCTTGGGAACCAAGGCGGGCGTGATCTGTCATGGGACACTCTCTGGACGTATTAACTTATGGTTGTTTTTAGGCATGCACGACAAGACTACCATGTTTACGGCGCGCCACGCCTCTTCATTCATCATCGATAATGCGCCGGAACCAACCAGCAATGGAGGAAGCAGAATGGCGTATGAACTGTTTTATTGGCCGAGCATCCAGGGCCGCGGCGAATTCGTCCGCCTGGCGCTGGAAGAAGCGGGCGCCGACTATGTCGATGTGGCGCGCCGCGAAGGCGGTGTCGACCTGTTGATGGCGGCGCTCGACGTCGAAGAGTATCCGGCCTTCGCGCCGCCCTTCCTGAAGGCCGGGGAGCTGGTCATCGGCCAGGTGGCCAACATCCTGCTCTACCTGGGCGAGCAGCACGGCCTGGCGCCGCGCACCGATCCGGGCCGCCTGTGGGTGCACCAGCTGCAGCTGACCATCGCCGACCTGGTGACCGAGGCCCACGACACCCATCACCCGATCGCGGCCGCGCTGTACTATGAAGACCAGAAACCCGAGGCCCTGCGCCGCTCGGCCGACTTCGTCGAGTCGCGCATCCCCAAGTTCATGGCCTATTTCGCGCGCCTGCTGTCCAACCCCGAGCCGCGCGACTACCTCACCGGCGACAAGGTGACCTATGCCGACCTGTCGCTGTTCCAGGTCATCGAAGGCTTGCGCTATGCCTTCCCGAATGCGATGAAGAAGATCGAGCAGGAGCATCCGGAGCTCACCGGCCTGCGCGACCGGGTGGCCGCGCGGCCGAACATCGCGGCCTATCTGGCCTCGAAGCGGCGGATTCCCTTCAACGAGGAAGGCATCTTCCGCCGCTATCCCGAGCTCGATCAGTAAGCCGTCAATCCCAGGCCGGGGCGAAGTCCGGACTGACCAGGCGTCCGCCATTGTCGAGCGCATCGATGGCGGCGCTGTCGGCAACGTCCAGCACGAGTTCGCGCGCCGCCAGGTTGCTCGCCAGGTTGTCGCGTTTGGTCGACGACGGGATCACGGCGTAGCCCTTGGCCAGCAGCCAGGCCAGCGTCACCTGGGCCGGCGTGGCGCCGTGGCGGCGCGCGATCTCCCCAATCACCGGATCGCTCATCACCTTGCCGTAGGCCAGCGGCATGTAGGCGGTGACGTGGATGCCGGCCGCGCGCGCAAAGTCCGCCACGCTGCGGTTCTGCAGGTAGGGATGCAGCTCGACCTGGTTGGTGGCGATGTTGGCCGCGCCGACGGCGTCGATCGCTTCGCGCATCAGCGCCACCGGGAAGTTCGAGACGCCGATCGCGCCCGTGAGGCCGGCCTCGCGCGCCGCCAGCAGGGCCTGCATCGACTCGGCGACTGAAACGGCGGCGCCGGGCGACGGCCAGTGAATCAGGGTCAGGTCGACCTGCTCGACGCGCAGCTTGTGCAGGCTGTCCTTCAGGCTGGCGGCCAGCTTGTCGGCAGCCAGGTGCTCGGTCCAGATCTTGGTGGTCAGCCAGACCTCGCGCCGCGCTACTTTTGACGAGGCCAGCGCCTGGCCGACCTCCGCCTCGTTGCCATAGATCTGGGCGGTGTCGATGTGGCGGTAGCCCAGTTCCAGTCCAGTGGCGACCGAGTCGATGGCGGCTTGCCCTTGCAGGCGGAAGGTCCCGAGACCCAGTTGCGGCATGTTCATGGTATGTCCTTGTCGATGAGTTAATGGGTGGCGACGGCGCTGCGCACGGCCGCCTTGGCTGGCACGCCTTCGCGCCGATCGAGCCAGCCGGCCAGGGTCGTGAGCAGCAGGGCGCCGACGACGACCAGGGCGCCGATCCACGGCGTGGCCATCAGCCCCAGATGGGCGACGATCAGGCCGCCGCCCCAGGCGCCCAGCGCGATGCCGACATTGAAGGCGGCGATGTTCAGTCCCGAGGCGACGTCCACCGCCTGCGGCGCGTCACGCTCGGCGCGCTGCACCACATAGACTTGCAGGCCGGGCACGTTGCCGAAGGCGACCGCGCCCCAGGCCAGCACCGTGATCAGGACCAGCGGTTTGCTCGGCGCGGTGAAGGTGAGCGCCAGCAGCACCACGGCCAGCAGCGCGAACACGATCTGCAGCGCGGGCACCGGGCCATGGCGGTCGGCCAGCTTGCCGCCCCAGATATTCCCGGCCGCGACTGAGACGCCGTACACCAGCATCACCAGGCTGACGGTCGACGCCGCGAAGCCCGAGACTTCCTGCAGCACCGGGGCCAGGTAAGTAAAGGCGATGAAGCTGCCGCCGTAGCCGAGCGTGGTCATGGCGTACACCAGCAGCAGGCGCGGCTTTTTCAGCACCGCGAGCTGGGTCAGCAGGCTCGATGGTTTGCTGCTGGCGATATCCGACGGCACCAGGATGGCGCTGCCGATCACGGCGATCACGCCCAGCAGCGACACTGCCAGGAAGGTGGCTTGCCAGCCGAAATGCTGGCCGATGAAGGTCCCGAGCGGCACGCCGGTGACCAGGGCCACGGTCAGGCCGGTGAACATCAGCGCGATGGCGCTGGCCGCCTTTTCTTTCGGCACCAGGCTGGTGGCGATGGTCGAGCCGATTGAGAAGAACACGCCGTGCGCCAGCCCGGTGAGCACGCGCGCGGCCATCAGCGCTTCGTAGTTCGGCGCCATCCAGGCCACCAGGTTACCGAGGGTGAATAACACCATGAGGCCGAGCAGCAGCAGCTTGCGCGGGACCTTGCCGGTGAGGGCCGTGAGCACCGGCGCGCCGATGGCGACGCCCAGCGCGTACAGGCTGACCAAGAGGCCGGCCGATGGCACCGACACATTCAGGCTGGCGGCGATGGTGGGGATCAGGCCGACGATCACGAATTCGGTCGTCCCGATGGCGAAAGCGCTCAAGGTGAGCGCCCAGAGTGCGAGTGGCATACGATTCTCCTTGTTGTTGCCGTATCTGCGTGGCAGGTTTGAGCCAGGCATGCAGTGTGCCGTGCTTGGGTGCAAGGAAAAATAGGCCGCTGTACAATGGACTTTTGAGCTGGAATCAACAATGATTGACGTAGATGCCTTGATTGTATTCGTTGCGGTCATAGATTCCGGCTCGTTCTCGGCCGCCGCCGAGCGCCTGGGGCAGACCCCGTCCGGGGTGTCGCGCACCATCTCGCGGTTGGAGGATGGCCTCGGGATGACCCTGATGCACCGCACGACGCGGCGCCTGCAGCTCACCGAGGAAGGCGCCTGGCTACTCGAGCGCGCCCGCGCCATCCTGGCCGACCTGGCCAATACCGAGGCCGAGGCGCAAGCGCGCCGTTCGCAGCCGTCGGGCCTGGTGCGGGTGAATGCGTCGACGCCGGCCTTCGACCACCTGCTGGCGCCCCTGCTGCCCGACTTCCTGGAAGCGTATCCGCTGGTCCAGCTGGAACTGACCAGCGGAGAGACCTACGTCGACCTGATCGAGGAGCGCGCCGACCTGGCGATCCGCATCGGTGCGCTGCCCGATTCGACACTCAATGCGCGCCGCCTGGGCACCGGCCGGCTGCGGGTGGTGGCGGCGCCCGGCTATATCGACAAGTACGGCGTGCCGCGTGAGCCGGCCGAGCTGGCGCATCACCGCACCGTGGGTTTCACGGCGCCGGCTTCATTGAATACCTGGCCGCTGCTGCATGCGGGCGGCGAGGGCTATACGGTCACGCCGCAGGTGCTGGCATCGAGCGGCGAGACGGTGCGCCACCTGGTCCTGCACGGAGCGGGCATCGGGTCGATGGGAGAATTCCTGGTGCGCTCCGACATCGAGGCGGGGCGGCTGGCGCCGGTGCTGGAAGAGCACATCCTGCCGTGGACCCAGCCCGTGTGGGCCGTGTTCTACAAGCAGGGCGCGCTGGCGCCGCGGGTGGCGGCGCTGGTGGATTTCCTCGCCCGCAGGCTGGGCGAGGTGCTGGAACGCTAACCGATGGTGTCTGCGGTGTCGATGGTGTCGAGAGCGTCGGCAGTGGCGAGACGCTCGATCAGGTCCTCCAGCGGCATCGGACGGCAGAACAGGTAGCCCTGCATGCAAGGCTGTCCGTGGGCCGCCAGGAAGCTGGCCTGCTGCGGCGTTTCGATGCCCTCGGCCACCACCCGCAGGCCCAGTTGGCCGGCCATCGCCAGGATCGATTGCACCAGCGCCGTGCCGTTGCTGTCGTCCGGCATATCGCGGATGAAGGCCTTGTCGATCTTGAGTTCGTACAGCGGCATCTTGCGCAGGTAGGCCAGGTTCGAATACCCGGTGCCGAAGTCGTCGATCGAGAAGCGGATGCCCAGGCGCGCCAGTTCGTGCATGCGCTTGACCGTTTCGTCGATATCGTCCACCAGCAGGCCCTCGGTGACTTCGAAGATCAGCTGTTGCGGCGGCATGCCTGTCTCGGCCACGATGGCGCGCACCGCGGCGACGAAATCGGGCTGGCGGAACTGGCGCGGGCTGACGTTGATCGACAGCGGCAGCGCATGGCCGGCACGCTCCAGCGCACGCCATGCCAGGCAGGCCTGGCGCAGGACCCAGGCGCCGAGCGGGACGATCAGGCCGGTTTCCTCGGCCACCGGAATGAATGCATCGGGCGGCACCAGCACCCCGTCGGCGCGGCGCCAGCGCAGCAGCACTTCAGCGCCGACCGGCGTGCCGGCCGGATCGACCTGCAATTGCAGGTGCAGCGCCAGCTCGTTGTTCTGCAGGGCGTTGGCCAGGTCGCGCTCGAGCGTCAGCACGTTCTCGGCCGCGGCCAGCATCGTGGTCTCGAACAGGGCCACGCCATTGCGTCCGGCCGCCTTCGCGTGGTACATCGCGGTATCGGCTTCGCGCAGCAGGTCGTGCACGGTCTGCCCCTGGCGCAGCGGCAGCGCCACGCCGATGCTGCCCGAGGAGTGGTAGACCTGGTTGTCGATGTCGGCCGGGCGGCGCAGCGCCTTGCCGACTTTTTGCGCCAGTTCGAGCGCGGCGGCGGTGGCGGCCGCGCCGTCGCTGCCGAGATTCGCGGCCAGGATGACGAATTCGTCGCCGCCGAGGCGGGCCACGGTGTCGCCTTCGCGCACCGCGTCGACCAGGTGCGAGGCGACGTGCTTGAGCAGGGCGTCGCCGGTCGCGTGGCCGCGCGCATCGTTGACGCTCTTGAAGTTGTCGAGGTCGATGTACAGCACCGCGCCGAGCCCGCGGCCTGCGTGCGCCTGTTCCACCAGCGCGTGCAGGCGTTCCATCAGCAGGCGCCGGTTCGGCAGGCCGGTAAGCACGTCGAAGAAGGCCAGCTGCTCGATCGCGTCGGCCGAGCGGCGCCGCTCGGTGATGTCGCGTCCCACCACCACCAGGTGCGTGATCGGCCCGCCTTCGCCGGCAAACGGCACCATGTCGATCTCGACCCAGCACGGCTCGCCCGTCTTCGAATAGTTCACCAATTCAGCCGACACCGGCTCGCGCTTGCCGATCGCCTCCACGATGCGCGCCACTACTACCGGATCGGTCTCGGGACCGTGCAGCGTGCGCATGCTGCGCCCGACGATCTCGTCGGCGCGGTAGCCGCTGCGGCGCTCGAAGGCGCGGTTGGCGAAGATGATGGGCTGGATGGCGCCGGGACGGTCGTCCACCTTCACGATCAATACCATCTCGTTGAGGCCCGCCAGCGCGGCGGAGGTCAGCCGCAGCTCGGCGTTCATGGCCCGCAGCAGGCCCTGGCCTTCTTCGAGCGAACCGGCGACGGTGCGCACGTCCTTCAGCGAGCCGGCCAGGCCCTTGAGCAGGGTGCCGCAAGTCAGGGTGATCAAGCCGCCCACGCAGGTGAAGTTCAGGGTCAGGATCAGCACGCTGGGCAGCGAGTCGTGGGCGTAGTGGCCGACCGGGATGTCGGTCTGTCCGGTCAGGCCGAGCACCATCAGCGTGGCGGCGCTGAGCGCGAGCCCGGCGATCGCCGGCCGTGTACCCAGCAGGACGGCGGCCAGCGCGGGCGCCGCCAGCAGGTAGAACAGCCCGATGGCGCCGGCCGCCAGCATCGAGCCGATGCCGACGCCATACAGCATGGCCAGGAAGTTCAGCACGCGGGTACGATAGGATAGATGGTCCAGGCGCCAGATCGCCAGGATCCAGGCCAGGGCGGCGGTGTCCATCAGGGCCACCGCCGGCATGTTGCGGTAGACCGCCAGCGCCGCGCTGGGCACTGCGGCGATCAGTGCCAGCACCAGGACGACGGACATCAATGACGTGAAAACACGTGCGCGCCACTGCGCAACATCGTCGTGAGCCAGCATGGTTACTTTCGAATTAGGGATGGTGATTTCATTATGACAATGAGAATTGTCTTATGGAAACATCATACCAGCTCTGCCGTTAGCGGGGCGTTCGATTGACATACAGCGTGGCGCGCGCCCGTCGCCGGCGCAATCCAGCAGGCACGGGCGGCAATTTCGCCCGTGCCGTGCTTCAGGTCAGAAGGCGTAGGTTGCGCGCCCGTAGATATACCGTCCCGAGCGGCCGAACGGCGCATAGGTCGAGAACGGCATATTGCTGGTGGTATTGATCGCCGGCGGCAGCGTTTCCGGGTACTGGTCGAACACGTTGTCCGCACCCAGGGCCAGGGTCAGCTTCGATGTGACGGAGAAACGGCCCTCCAGGTCGACCACGGTCTTGGCGCCCAGCTCGAAGTCGAAGGCCGCGGTGGTGCCCGGCGACAGTACCTCGCCATAGCGCGTGGCGCGCAGGGTGGCGCCCCACTGGCCCAGCTTCCAGTTGACGTTGGCGCTGATCTTGTTCTTCGGCTGGCCCTTCTCGAGCGAGAGCACGTTGACGCGGTCGAACAGGACCGGGGAGGGGCTCAGGTTCGACAGCTGCTCGGTCACCGGCACCTTGGTCACCTCGGTATCGGTGTAGTTGCCGGCCAGCGTAAAGTCGAAGCGGCCCGCCGCGCCCGCGTTGTGGGCCCAGTTGATCACCACATCGACGCCCTTGGTCGTGGTGTCGACGCCATTGATGAAGAAGCGTCCACCGCCCACGCCGATGAAGCCCTGGCTGGCGATGTAGTCGCGCACATTGGTTTGCGTGAGGTTCTCGGACAGGATGATGCGATCGTCGATGTCGATGCGGTAGGCGTCGACCGTCACGCTCACGTCACCCAGGCGCAGCACGGCGCCGAGCGAGGCGTTCACCGATTCTTCGGCGTCGAGCGGCTTGGCGCCCAGCGCCACCGCCACCGGATCGGATGGCTTGAAGGTGGTGATCTCGTACGGGACGCCGTTGATGAAGTTGGTCGACGTCGCGGTGAAGTGCTGCTGCTGCGGCGACGGCGCGCGGAAGCCGTTCTGGATTGCGCCGCGCAGCGCGAACGATTTATTGAAGTCGTAGCGCAGCGCCAGCTTGCCGGCCACGCTGTTGCCGAAGTCGGAGTATTTTTCGGCGCGCACCGCGGCCGAGGCAAGGAGTTCCGGCGTGACGTTCGCTTCGAGATCGATGAAGGCGCCGACCGCGTTGCGGTGCGCATCGACCTCATTCGCTGGACGGAAGCCCGGGAAGACCTGGGCGCCCGGTGCGGCCGGCGTCCCGTTCGGCAGCACTTCGCCGCCGTAGCTCCACGACTGCTCCTCGCCGGCGAATAGTTCATATCCCTCGCGCCGCGCTTCGACGCCCACCGCCACGTTCAGCGGCGAGGACAGCGACGCCAGCTCGACGCTGCGCACGCCGGTCAGGTTGAACACGGCCTGGTCGTACGAATAACCGCCGGCATAGAACTCGGTCTTGCTGGTGGGTCCCAGCGAGCGGTTCAGCGTGTTCTCGATCGTATATTCCATCTTGTTCTTGCCGTAGCCCAGCGAGGCGTCCATGTCCCACTGGCCGGCGGTCCAGGTCACGCCGCCGGTCATCGAGAAGTCCTTGACGGTGGGGGAGATCAGCGGCAGGAAGCCGTCCGGATAGATCGACAGGATGTTGCGCGCATCCTGCGGCGGGCGGAAGTAGCCGCCCGAAGTCGCGTCGCGGTCCTGGTAGCTCGCCCAGCCATACACCTTGACGCCGCCACCCAGATTGTTGCCGGCGTTGGCGAACAGGGTGGTCTGGTCGAGTTCCGGTTCGCCGGTCCAGGCATTGAAGCGGTTGATGGTGTTCTCGCGCGGGTCGAAGGCGCCATTGACGCGCGGGTACTGCTGGCGCATATCGTAGCCGGTACGCTCGGTGCGGTGCTGGTCGCGGTACTCGGCGGCCACGGTCAGGAAGCCCGATTCGCCCAGGGCCAGGCCCTTCCACAGGCTGACGGTGGCGGTCTGGCCGTCGGTGCGCTTGCGCGAATCGGGGCCGCTCCAGGTGGCGCCCGCGGGCGCCACGTCGTTCCACAGGTCGTATTCGGTCTTGCGCGCGCCATAGGTGACGCTCGCTTCGCCGCCATCGCGGTCGGTGCGCAGGCGCATATTGACCACGCCCGAGATCGCGTCCGAGCCGTATTGGGCGGCGGCGCCGTCGCGCAGCACCTCGACCGATTTCACGATCGCGGTCGGGATCGTGTTCAGGTCGACCGCCGCCGAACCGCGCCCGATCGAACCGTTGACGTTGACCAGCGAGGACGCATGGCGGCGTTTGGAATTGATCAGCACCAGGGTCTGGTCCGGCGCCATGCCGCGCAGGGTGGCGGGGCGGATGGTGTCGGTGCCGTCGGTGATCGAAGGCCGCGGGAAGTTCAGCGAGGGCAGGGCCAGCGACAGCGCCTGGTTCATCTCGGTGCTGCCGGCATTCTTGAGCGTGTCGGACGAGATGATGTCGACCGGCGCCGCGGTGTCGAGCGCGGTGCGGTTGGCAACGCGGGTGCCGGTGACCACCACGGTGGCGGCATTGGCGGCGGTCGCGTCGGTTTGTGGCGCGGCTTCCTGCGCCTGGGCGAAGCCTGCGCACAATGTGGCGATCGCAAGGGCTAGTGCTGTCTTTTCCGTCTTGGCTCTCTGCATGGTGCTGAATCCTTTTCTTGTTCTACGACGATGGTCCTGGGAAAGGGGGAGGCAGCTGCCTCCGGTTCATACTGCGCAGCACCATTCTCAGTGTCAATTCGTTAAGCTGAATCAATGCGTATTTACAACAATTGTCGAAATGTCAGGTTCCTGTAAGGCTGTGAGTGTGATTAGGCGGTACGCATAAGACGCAGAAAACCGGGGCGACGATCCTTCGGCGCCGGCGCGCGCCCGTGCTACAGTAATCGTTCATGAACACGCAGCCATCCACCGAACCCGTCATCCCGCACGATCCTCAGTTCCAGGTGCTGTTCGGCTGGTTCCTGATCGTGCTCGCGGTGCCGCTGGCGATCTGGATGGCGCTGCGCATCCACGACAAGTTCGATGCGCGATCCTGGCCGAAGGCCAGCGCCGAGGTGGTCGAGAGCGCCTTGTACCACCGTGGCGGCAAACGGCCTGACTGGTGCATCAAGATGGCCTACCGCTACGAGGTCGATGGCCGGCAGTTCGTGTCGCGCCGCAGCGCCACGTCGCGCATGACCGACGCCGGCTGCGATCCGTCGCGTGCCGTCATCGAGGCGCGCCTGGAGAACCGGCAGCCGGGAGACCGGATCACGATCCGCCATCACCCGCGCGATCCCGGGCGCGCCATCGCCTATGTCGATGGACTGGATTTCCCCGATTTCTTCTTCCCGGCGGTCGCGCTCGGCACGTTCGTGGCGGGCGTGTACTCGATCCGCTATGGCGCCCGGCTGCGGGTGGAGCAGGCCTTGCTGGCGGCCGAGCGCCGGGCGCGCATGGAGCGCGCCGAACGCGATTTTTATATGAAGAACTCACAATGACATCACTGTTCCCGAAGTTCCGTTCCCTGCAAGTCGAGGTGGCGCCATCGGTCACGATCAACGCCATTGCCGGCGGCTCCGGCCCGCCGCTGTTGCTCCTGCACGGCCATCCGCAAACCCACGCCATCTGGCACAAGGTGGCGCCGGCACTCGCCGGGCGCTTCACCGTGGTCGCCTGCGATCTGCGCGGCTATGGCGACTCGGGCAAGCCGCAGGGTGAGCCGGACCACGCCAACTACAGCAAGCGCGCGATGGCGGCCGACATGCTCGCCGTCATGCGTTTCCTCGGTTTCGAGACGTTCAAGGTGCTGGCCCATGACCGCGGCGCGCGCGTGGCGCACCGGCTGGCGCTGGACCATCCGCAGGCCGTCGAGCGGATGGCCTTGCTGGACATCGCGCCGACCCTGGCGATGTATGAACAAACCTCGGAAGCGTTCGCGCGCGCCTACTGGCACTGGTTCTTCCTGATCCAGCCGGCGCCCATGCCCGAGCGGCTGATCGAGGCCGATCCGGCCGCCTACGTGCGCGACGTGATGGGCAAGCGCAGCGCCGGCCTGGCGCCGTTCGACCCACGCGCGCTGATGGAGTACCAGCGCTGCCTGGCGCTGCCGGGAGCGGCGCACGGCATATGCGAGGATTACCGGGCCGCCGCCGGCATCGACCTCGAACACGACCGGCTCGACCGCGACGCCGGGCGAAAGCTCACGCTGCCGCTATTGGCGCTGTGGGGAGAGCAGGGCGTCGTGGGGCGCTGCTTCGATCCGTTGAAGGAGTGGGGATTGGTGGCGGACGACGTGCAGGGCGGGGCGCTGCCCTGCGGGCACTATATTGCCGAGGAGGCGCCGGAGCTGCTGCTCGAGCGGGTGCTGCCGTTTCTCGTGGGCTGACGGTTTCCATGCTCGGCCCGCACCTCTCGCACGTCGTTACCTCCACTGGAGGTAACGACTTCCTGCGAAGGCGGGAACCCAAGTTTGCGTGCGTAGTCGATAAGCCAAGTGCTGGTGGCAGCGCATGGGACTTGGGTTCCCGCCTGCGCGGGAACGACGGGCGAAAGGCGCGGGCTGAATCGGATGATCACACCGCCGCGCCCGCAAACTCGATCGTCGCCGTCAACCCACGCCCACCTTCGCCGTCCGACAGCACGATGATGCCGCCATTGCGCGCCACGCCGCGTTCGGCGATCGCCAGTCCCAGGCCGCTGCCCGACTGCTCCTGTCCCGGCACCCGGTAGAAGCGCTCGAAGGCGCGGTCGCGCAGCTCCGGCGCGATGCCCGGTCCCTGGTCGCCGATCGCCAGGCGATAGATGTGGCCGATGCGCGTCAGGCGCACCGCGATGCGGCCATCCTGCGGCGAATACTTGATCGCGTTGCTGATCAGGTTATCGACCGCCGAAGCCATGCTTTCCAGGTGCAGCGGCAGGCTGCCATCGGCGTCGGCGTGGAATTCGATCTCGATATTGCGCTGCACCGCCAGGTGGGCCGCCGCCGCCACCCGGTCGCGCACGAATTCGGCGACGTCGGTCTGCGGGCGCGGATGGTCGACCTGCGGCTCGGCGCGCGCCCGCTCGAGGGCCAGCAACTGGTGCACGGTGTGGGTGGCGCGCGCCACGCCGCTGCGCAGGCCCGCTGCCGGTTCGGCGCAGCGCTCGGCCGTCTCGTTGCCTGCGCGGCTGAGCAGCACGTGGGCGTTGATCTGGATCGCCGCCAGCGGCGTCTTGAGCTCGTGCGCGGCGTCGGTCAGGAATTCGTGTTCGTGCTCGATGCGCTGGGACAGGCGCGCCATCAGGCCGTTGATCGCGTCCACCAGCGGCGACAGCTCGCGGTAGGGCGACTCGGGCAGCGGGGTCAGGTCGCCGTCGGAGCGCTGGGCGATGCTCGACGCGATCGAGCGCAGCGGACGCAGGCCGATGCCGACGATCAGCCAGGCCGGAATCAGGAGCAGCGGCAGGCTGAAGATGGTCGAGGACAGCAAAAAGCCGACGCCGCCGATCGAGAACATCCATTCGTCGTCGACCTCGTGGCTGCGCTCGACCACGATGTCCTGCAGCGCGTCGTGCGCTTCCCAGCGTACCCAGGAATAAGCGTCGCGGGTGGCGACTTCGGGCAGCCGGTCAGGCCACTGCGGCGCCGAGTTGTAGATCAGGCGGCCGTGCAGCCAGACGCGCACCCGCACGTGCGAGTGGTAATCCAGTTCCTGGAACATGCGCACCCGGTTCGCTTCGATCTCCGCCAGTACCGGCAACATGCGCGTCACATCGGGGCCGACGTCCGACAGGTGGGCCTGGATATTGGCAGTGTGCGCCTTGTTTTCGCTGAAGGTCCGGCTGCGCTGGGTTGCCTTGGCTTCGAGGAATACCCACACCAGCCCGATCACGGCGACGCCGAGGATCACCCCCGCGAAACTGAACATCAGGCGCTGGAACAGCGACGATTGCCGGTTGGCGAGCCGCCTAAGCATCCTGCTGCACCATATAGCCGACGCCGCGTACGGTGCGGATCACGCCTTCGCCGATCTTCTTGCGCAGGTTGAAGATGTGGACGTCCAGGGTCTGGCTTTGCCCCCCTTGGCCATCCGCGGCGGGCAGGGCGCGCCGCTCGAGTTCCACCCGGGTCAGGACCCGGTTGGCCTGCTTCATCAGGGTCAGCAGCAGCGCGAACTCGGTCTTCGACAGCGTCACCGGCTGGCCGCCGCGCGTCACCGCCATGCGGTTCTCGTCCAGCACGATGTCGCCTGACGTCCACAGGTTTTCTTCGAGCGTGCCGTGGCTGCGGCGCACGATGGCGCGCAGGCGCACCAGCAGCTCGGGAATCTCGAATGGCTTGATCAGATAGTCGTCGGCGCCCAGGTCGAAGCCCTTCAGGCGGTCTTGCAGGCTGTCGCGCGCGCTGATGATCAATACCGGCAGGCGCACGCCCTCGGCACGCAATGCGCGCAGCAGGTCGTTGCCGTCGCCGTCGGGCAGGCCGAGGTCGAGCACTACCGCATCGAACGCCTCGCTGCGGATGCGGGCCCCGGCGTCGGCCGCGAGGCGCAGCCAGACCGCCGTGTGGCCCTCGTCCTGGAATACCGACAACAGCGCCTGGCCGATGGCGAGATCGTCTTCGATCATGAGAATTTTCATGGCGCGAGTTTACCAGCGCGGCGTACCGACAGGGCGCCGGCGAATCTTCAGATTCGCTTCAGCTCATGCGTTGACCCCGCTCGCGCGATATCGGACCATCGCATCTAACCGGAAAAAAGCCGGAAATAAATACAAAAGAGGAGACAAGCATGACGACACGTCGGGATGGCGCGCGGCGCCAGGTATTCCAGTTGCATTCCATTGCAGGCGCTTGCGCACTGCTCATGCTCGCGGCAGCGCCCGCGTACGCGCAGGAAGCCGGCGCCCAGGATCCCGAGGACGCCGTCCGCCCCGCGGCCACGGTCACGGGAGAAGCCCCGATCGCCACCGTCAACGTGTCCGGCATCCGGCGCGGCATCGAGGCCGCGATCGAGATCAAGCGCAACGCCACCTCGATCGTCGAAGCCGTCTCCGCCGAGGACATCGGCAAGCTGCCCGAC
>DDKG01000155.1 GCA_002339265.1 Massilia sp. UBA2604
TACGTTTTTACACAGCCTGGGTCGATAGCGGCCATACAGAGGCTCGAGCGAAGCAATGATATAGCGGCCGTGTTTGCAGTCGGGGTGGTGCCGCGGCCCAAGTACTTCTTATCGAAGATCTTCGTGTAGTGGGGCTCTCACATGCTGGCGCGGGCTGCCGCCTTTGCCAGCACATTGCCGATCGCTGACGACTCTCAGCCAGCTTTCTTCCGGCGCCGCGTCCAGCCCAGGATGCCGGCGCCGAGCATGAAGGTCGAGACCATGCCGGGCTCCGGCACCTCACCCTCAGGCGACTGCAGGATGAAGGAAAGATTGTCAGCATATCCATCGTTGTCGCCCGACACCAGACGTTCCATCGACAACCAGAACGACAGGGAACGGGTGCCCGCCGGAATGAAGCCCTCGGATTCGCGATAGAACAGGCCGGTCTGGTTGTCGCGGTCGTCCGGCGTCACCGGGCCGATCGCCGAACTCCCGACCTCATTGCCGAACTCGTCGAGGAACTGGACATAGAACAGCGCGTTATCGCCCTGGTTGGCCCAGCCGCCGAGCCATCCGCTCAGCGAATAGGAAGTCCGCTGCGACGTCGTCACGCCGAAGTCCAGCGTTTGATAGCCGACGGCATACTGGCCAAGACCGCTGAACATCCGGGCGCCCCGGTCGACCGGCCCCGGCTGCGAAGGCAGAACCCAGTTGCTGCCGTAGTTCACGGACTGGAACATGTCGTAGCCGGCATAGCCGGTCCACCCGTCCAGGCCCGCCTCGGCATCGCCGTTGACGACCAAGTTGTCGCCGTAGACGACTGCCGCTTGGGCGTTGCACACCGCGGCCAGCAAGGCCGCGCCAACGAGAAATCGACATTTCATGAAAGACTCCTTGCAAGGTTCAATTGACACGGTACTGGTCGAGCCGCGCCGCACCCTGCATCGCGGGGTCGCTGATCGACGGCAGTCCGTTCTCCAGGTGGCCGGAGAAGCGCCGCAGCCAGCCCGGCACACCGTTCACGCGCAGGCTGTAGTCGTACCAGTTGTGGCTCGACGCCAGGGGCAGGCGCACAGTGCTGCGCGAACGCGCGACGACGCGCACCTCGACAGGTTTCGCGTCGTAGTACTTGTTGGCAGCGAGGCTGAAGGTGCAGGGCTGCGCGCCGTCGTTCACCAGTTCGATCACCAGTTCGCCAGCCTTGCGGTCGGCGCGCAGCATCATCTCCGGCGCCGCCGCATTGCTGCTGCGGCGCACATCGCCGGCGACGTGGCGGTGGAAGCCGTTCGGTCCCAGGATCCAGAGATCGTAGAGCGCGGCCGTACTCCAGCGCCCCTTGAGCCCCTTGCCCGCTTCGACGGTGTAGCGGCGCGGAATCTGGTCCAGCGCCAGGCGGTCGTAGACGTGGAAGACCGCACCGGCTTCGCCGGCATTGTCGAAGCCGAGTTCGACCTGGCCGGCCAGCGTCTGCGCCTGCACCTGGAGTTCGTAGGGCAAGGCGCGCGCGGGACGCACGCCGGCTGCCTGGACCGGCGCCGACAATGTGGCCGGCGTGGCCGGCACCTTGGTATTGGGCAGGCTTAGTGCCATCGCGCGGCGCGCCGCCGTTTCGGGCAGCAGCTGCCCGAATCCGCTGTCCGGCGGATTCACGAAGTCGAAACAGGACAGCAGATCGCCGCTCACCGCGCGCCGCCATGGGCTGATGAGCGGCTCGCGCACGCCGAAGCGGGCCTCGATGAAGCGCACCACCGACGAGTGGTCGAAGACCTGCGAGTTCACCCAGCCACCTTTGGACCAGGGCGAGATGACGTACATCGGCACGCGCGGCCCGAATCCGTATGGGCGATGCAGCGTGCGCGGATCCGCGCCGTTCAGCACGTGGTGATATTCGCCGGTGGTATCGACAGTGGACGCGCCGGCCAGCCGCGCTTGCGCCGGGTTGGCGCTATAGGCGGTGTACGCGGGGACTGAGGGCGGGGGCATGTGGTCGAAGAAGCCGTCGTTCTCGTCGAAGTTGACGAGGAAGACCGTCTTGCTCCAGCTCTCCGGGTTCGCCGTCAGGGCGTCGAGCACACGCGCGATATAGTCGGCGCCGGACGCGGGACTCGACGGCCCCGGGTGCTCCGATCCTTCGGCGGTGGCCACGACCCAGCTTACCTGCGGCAGGCGGTTGGCCAGCACGTCGGCCTTGAGCAGGTCCAGGTCGCGGGTGCTGATGCCGCGCTCGCGCAGCGCCTGCGAAGCACCGGGACGCCCATACCAGGCATTGCGGAAAGTGCGGAAACCGGCCAGGGGATTGTCGGTGAAGTTGTCCGCCATGTTCTGGTACACCTGCCAGCTGACGCCCGCGGCCTGCAGGCGTTCCGGATAGGTGGTCCAGAGATAGTCGGTGGCCGGGTCGGGGTTGAAGTTGTCGCGGCTGTTGTCGGTCGACGGACCGCCCGCCACGGCCAGCGGGTCGTTATGGCCGCTGAACAGGAACAGGCGGTTGGTGTTGGTGCCGGTCTGCGTGGCGCAGTGATAGTGGTCGCAGATCGTGAAGGCGCGCGCCAGGGCGAACTGGAACGGCAGGTCGGCCTCGGCGTAATAGCCCATCGAGTGGTTTTGCTTGGCCGCGCACCAGTCGTTCATTCGCCCGCTGTCCCAGGCCAGTTGGGCATCCAGCCAGGCGTGCGGCGTGCCGGCCACGCGAATGACCGGAAAGTCCTGCACCGTGTTGAGCCGGAATGGCGCGATAGCGCGGCTTTGCGGCCAGTCGGGCCGGCCGGGAACCGGGGCGCCGCCGACGCTCTTCTGGACGAACACCGACTTGCGGCTGAAGAGATTCTGGCGATCCATCACCGGGATCGGGAACGGGTCCCCGAAGCCGCGCACGCCTTCCATGGTGCCGAAGTAGTGGTCGAAGCTGCGGTTTTCCTGCGTCAGCACGACGATGTGCTCGACGTCCTGCAGGCTGCGGGTGCGCTGGTTGGCGGGCAGGGCCAGCGCGCGCTGGATGGCTGGCGGGAAGGTGGCCAGGACGGCGCTGGCGCCGCCCGCCTGCGCCAGTGTGCGGAGAAAGTCGCGACGGCTCATGCGCGCACCTGCGTGATGAGCGGGGCAAATTCGAGTAGTGACATTTAATTGATCCGGTCGGTTGAAGGAGAGGCGACGAAACTCAGATACGGCAACGACCAGCTTACGTATTGACGATGAAATGTTGATGACAATATAACGCAGGGCTGGCAACGTCGTTGTCTTGGCGGCAATTAGCTATGCGCTCCATGGCTCATCGTCAGCGGTGTGTCGGCCGACCCCGGGCATCGGTTACAGTGTCGGCAACACGCGTGCCTGACCGCGTGCGGCGAACATCGACCGTTTGCCACGACCTCGAAACCTATTTCATGACCATCGAATTGTTGCTGGCAGCGGCCAGGAGTTTTTTGTTTGTATTGGTGACGATGCTGCCGATCCTGAATCCGGCCGCCACCGCACCGATTTTTCTGAGCATGACGGAAGGCGCGTCGCCCGCGACCCGCACGCTGCTGGCGCGCCGTATCGCCCGCAATATGTTCTGGCTGATGACGGGGTCGATGCTCATCGGCTCCTACGTGCTCGACTTCTTCGGCATCTCGCTGCCCATCGTGCGGGTTGGCGGTGGCCTGATCCTCGCTTCGGTGGCATGGCGCCTGCTGGGCGCGACCCCTTCCTCGCTCGACAGCCGCACCGCGCTGGCCGATGCCTATACGCCGGACCACGCGCACCGGCAGGCGTTCTACCCCTTGACCTTTCCGATCAGCTGCGGCCCGGCCTCGATCGCCGTCGCCATCACGGTGGGCGTCACGCTGCACGATGTGGAGATCGTGTTCTCGCTGGCGCGCATGGGAGGCGCCTTGCTGGCGCTGGCGCTGATCGGCGTCGTGTTGTATCTCGCCTTCCGCTACGGCGAACATCTGCTGCGGTTGATCGGCGAGGCAGGCACCGCGGTCTTCCTTCGCCTGACCGCGTTCATCCTGCTGTGCCTTGGTGTGCAGATCGTGTGGGACGGGCTGCGCGAGCTGCTGCTCGAGGTGACCTCGGTCCCGATTCACCTGGCGGCAATCCAGGCCATCGCCGGCGCCCGATAGAATTGGTGAGCTTGCGTTCCGGCTGGCTGGCTATACTGCTGGTTCATGTCCAGCATCTCTTCACCATTCCCGCCGGCTGCCGGCACGCGCAATGATCGCCTCGCCGGCGTTGGCGTCACACTGGCGGTCCACCTGGCCTTGATCCTGGCCTGGCAGATCGCCGACAAGCTGCCTTTGACGCCGCACGAAGGGAGCGACGAGGCGATGCAGTGGCTGACGCTACCCACGCTACCGCCGCGCCTAGAGCCGCCTGTGTCCGAGCCGGTGAAGGAAGTGCGGCCCCCATCGATTGCCGCGCCGGCGCGGGCAACTCGGACCGATCCCGCCCCGGTGTCAGCACCGGAGGAAGCGCCATCGGCTGAGCCGGCGCCAACGGCGGTGGACGGGCAGCCGGTTGCGCGGCCAAGCGCCGCAGACATCCTCGCCAATGCGCGACGCAGTGTCGGCGAGATCGACCGCGCCCTGCGCAAGGAAAACAAGCCCCTGATCGTTTTGCCGCCCGACAGTCCGCAGATTCGCATGCGCGAGGGCATGGAGCACGCGCGCGCCATGGCGGCGCCGCGTTTGTGGGAAACGCCGAAGGTCGAGGAGCTGGTCAACAACACGGGGGATGGCGCGCGCCGCACGCGGGTCATCACCGGCAATCGCACCTATTGCATTACCAATCGGGCGCCGACGACCAATGTCGAGATGATCGAGATGCATGGCCGCCAGCGCTTCACCAATTGCCCCACCCACGAAACGCCGGCCAAGCAGCAGGTCTGGCGGACGGCGCGCGATTAGAACCTACCGGGATAGGTTCTTAGTCAGGAACCGGCGACGCGGCGCTCGTCGGTACGTCGCAACCACAGGCTGCTGGCCCAGCCCTCGATCTCCTTACCCTCGACCGTCGCGCGCACCTGCCACCAGTCACCGTCGCGACGACCCGTCGCTTCCACCCGCGCACCGGCAGGCACCACCAGCAGCCGTTCGGCGCCGACGCCGCCGGCCACCCGCAGATTGAGCGCGTCATGCGTGCGGTAGCGGGCGCCGGCAACCGGCAGGTCGATGCCACCCACTTCTTGCGCCTGCGCCGATTGCACGAGTTGCGGGGCCGGCGCCACGGGAGGATGTCCCAGCAAGGCCAATAGCAGCGTGCCGCCGGCCGCAGTGCCAAGCCCGAGAGCTCCCAGCGCGCGCGCATTCGGCCGCCGCCACCAGGCGCGCGGCGTCAGCCAGGCGCAGGCGCACAGCGTCAGCACCAGAGCTGCACCGTAGGCGGCCGCGTGAGTCAAGGTCACCATCGTGGCCTCAGGCGTCGAAGCGCAGCACGTAGTGGCCGGCCACCAGGTGATGGCCGGGCGGGATCACATACGGTTGCTCCTGGGTCGCGGTCTCGATCTGGGCGACCAGGGCCAGTTGTTCATCCAGGTGGTACAGCGCCTGGGTCGGCGACAGGCGCGCGATGCGCAGGCCGTCGCTGGACGCTTCCCAGCTGAAGGCGTTGCGCGACAGGCCGAGGCGGTCGGCGCTGGCGGCCGGGGCGCCATCTCCCTGGCGCACGAATTGCGGCGTGTCGAGCACGCGCAGCGCGCCCAGCGATGGCATGCCGCGCCCGAAGGTCAGACGCGTGCCCGAGGCGGCCGGCTGCGACGGACCCTCCGGCAGCACCAGCAGCGCGCTGTAGCGCTCGGCCATTTGCTGCTGGACCGCCAGCAGGCGGATGCTGGCGTTGTCGAGCGGCTCGAATTGCGACGGCACCGCGATGCGCTGGCTGCCGGCCGGGGTGATTGCGTGCAGCTCGTCGGCGTCGTCGACCGCGAAGCGGATGACGCTGTCCTTGCCCGGCGCGCCCGGCAGCAGCTGGGCATTGAGGCCGACTTCGAGCGCCTGGGCGCCGGTCTCGCGGTAGCGGCTCAGGCGCGGCAGGGCCAGCGCGGCCAGCGTGATGCGGTGGCGCGCCACCGG
>DDKG01000154.1:0-4999 GCA_002339265.1 Massilia sp. UBA2604
GCGCGCCATCTTGCTGGTGAATTCGAAGAAGCGGCTGTCGGGCTTGGCGAAGCCGCAGGCCTCCGACGTCGCGATGAAGGACAGGTGGCCCTGCAGGCCCGAACTGGCGATGCGGCGGTGCTGGATCTGGTGAGCGCCATTGGTGATGATGCCCACTTCGCCGATGCCGGCCAGGGTCTCGCACAGCTGGGCGGCGCCGTCGACCAGCACCACGGTGTCGGCCAGCGATTCGACATACAGGTCGCTGGCGCGTTGCGGATCGATCTCGATGCCGTTGTCGGCGAAGGTCTTGCGGAAGCGCTCGACCTTGAGGAAGTCCTTGGTGACGGCGCCTTGCTCGAAGCGGCGCCACAGGTCGAGATTCGTCAGCTGGTACTGGCGAAACAGCTCGTCGACCTGCTCGCGCACATCGAGTTGCGCCATGGTGCGCATGAAGGAGCGCTGTTCGGAGGCGCGGAAATCGAGCAGGGTGTCGTCGAGGTCGAACAGGAAGAGTCGGTGTTTCATTACGTCGGGATGAGAGTACAACTGTTACTTCATGGTAGCACGCTCATCCCGGACGCGCTGCCGACGCCTCAACTCGGCCGGGGATCGGGCACCGGTTCTTCGTCCTGCGGCAGGTGCACCGGCTGGTGGTGCGGGTGTGGGGTGTCGAACGGCTCCGGCGCCGGCTCTTCGATCGGCGCCGGATCGGGGGCGCGGTGCGCGTGATGGACGGCATGTGGGGCTGCGTACATGATGCGGTCTCCTTGCTGGAATGCGATTCAGGCTACCTTATCATGCGGCCCGGCGGCGCGGCGCGCGCCGGCAGTGGGCTACAATGCGGTTTTTCCTGAACAACAGCCCTATTGCCGCACATGGAATTTTCGATCACGACCCTGGCCCTGCTCGTCCTGACCCCGGTGCTGGTCTGGCGCATCTACAGCCGCATCAAGACGCAAATGCAGCGCCAGCGCTCGATCGTGTCGCGCCACTATACCGGCGTGCTGGTGTTCGGCGCGATGATCCTGGTGCCGCTGGCGCAGCTGTTCGACACGCCCTACAACCTGGCGGCGCTGCTGGTCGGCGCCGGCGGCGGCATCGGCTACGCCGTCTGGGGCCTCAAGCTGACCCGGTTCGAAGAGACGCCGCAAGGCTACTTCTTCACGCCGCCAGCGCGCCTGGGGCTGGTGATGTCCATGATCCTGGTGGCGCGCCTGCTGTACATCGGCATCGAGGTGTATGCCAACCAGGGCAAGGGCATTCCCACGCCGCGCCTGACCGACAGCCCGCTCACCATGCTGTGCGTGGGGATCACGGCCGGCTACTTCGGCTACTACTCGGCGGCGCTGCTGCGCTGGCGGCGCAGGGTGCGCAAGGCGATCGATCAGGTTTGATCGTACTGGATATTCGGGCAAGCTTGGGTTCCCGCCTTCGCGGGAACGACGCGCTTAAGTGCGTGTCCGGATTCATCATCGCATGATCAGCGTGCGATTCGAAACAACGTCGTTCCCGCGAAGGCGGGAACCCAAGTCCGCAGTACACCACCAGGGCATCCAAAAAGAAAAAAAGGGATCCACCAGGGATCCCATTTTTCATCACGCGGCCTTCGCCTCTTCCTTCCTTCGCTGCAGCACGAAAATCGGCTGCGCCCACTGCATATCCTTCTTCTTCTTGCTCGTGATGAGCGTCAGTTCCGAAGGATCGTAGACGTCGGTGTTGTGCGTCAGCGGCGTCGTCATCAGGTACTGGGCGTCGGTGTTCTTCAGGAACTCGCCGACCAGCTGGATGTTGCGGATATCCAGGTGCGCAAACGGTTCGTCGATGAACACGAAGCCGCCCGAGCCTTCTTCCGATTTCAACAGGCCGATCAGCAGCACCAGCGACTTCATCACCTGCTGGCCGCCCGAGGCTTCGCCGTCGTTCATCCCGATCTGATCCTTGCCGTCGAACTTGAAGCGCACGTGCAGGCCGGCCTGGGCCAGCTGCACGTCGTCGTTCTCCAGCCGCACCGGGTCGGCCTGGACGTCGATGCCGGCCAGCGAACCCAGTTCGCGGATGTTCTTGGTATAGGTCTTGATCGTGTAGCGCAGGCGCTCGATATACGCGCCGCGCGCATTGCCGGTGGCTTCGATCGCGCGGTTGTTCTGGTAGCGGCGCTCTTCGGTCTCGCTCTGGCGGCTTTCCAGCTGCTCGTGCAGGCGCGCGTACTGGTCGATCACGGTCGGATCCAGTTCCCAGTCCTCGCGCGCCAGCGAGTGTTCCAGGGAACCCAGGCGCAGGTTGACCTGGTGCGCGTTCTGGTGCTTGGCCACCAGGTCGCCGCGCCAGTTGGGGTTCTTCCACGTGCCCGGCACCGCGCGCCAGCCGCGGCGCAACTCCAGCAGCGCCTTGGCGTGCTCGCTGCGCTGCTCGATCTGGCGGCGATGGTTCAGGCGCATGCCGGCTTCGGCTTCCGACAAGGCCATGCGCGCGTTCTGCCACACGGTGTCGGCGCGGGTGCGCGCCACCGTGGCGTTCTTGCTCAGGGTCTGCAGCTCGCCCAGGCGCGCGCCGACTTCCAGGCGCTCGGTCTTGAGCGGCGCAATCGCGCGCGCGGCTTCCTCGAATTCTTCCTGGCGCGCCGACAATTCCTTGGCGGCGTCGACGCCGGCGATGCGCGCCTTCAGGCCGCCCACTTCGGCAGCCAGCTTCGAGATCGCGAGGGTCAGTTCGTCTTCCCGCTTTTCCAGCGCCGGCATCAGCTTCTGGATCGCTTCCAGGCGCTGGGTCTTGCCCGCTGCGCCGAAGCGGTAACGCGAGGCTTCGACGAACAGCGAGCGGCCGCCGCGGCGTTCGCGGTGGTAGGCGTCCGGCGTGATCCACTCGTCCGAGCGGCTCTTGAAGCCTTCGTCGACCGAGTCGACGCGCTCGATGCGTTCCAGCTGGTCGATCAGCCAGCCCGGCGCCTTGCCCGAGAACCGCACAACAGAGAGCAGGCTGTCGTCCTTCACCACCGGCGCATTGACGCAATCCGGCACGATGAAGTGGCGATAGCGCTCCTTCTCGGCCAGGCGGTAGGCCGCTGGCGCATCCTTGGCATTCTCCAGCAGCACCACCGAGGCATAGCCGCCCAGCACGCCCTCGACCGCGCCCTGCCACTTCGGATCGGTCACTTCGACGATGTCCGACAGCATGGCGTGGGCGATGCCCTCGTCGCGCAGCGCGCGGCGCATCAGGCGCTGGGCTTCCGGCTCCGGCATCGAAGTCTTGCCTTGCAGCGCAGAGATGGTCGCCATCTCGCCGGCGATCTTGTTCGATACCGCTTCGCGCGCACTCTTCTGACGCGCCAGCTCGGCTTCTTTTTCTTCCAGCTGCTTGGCCACTTCGGCGATGTCGGCGCCGGCGTCCGCCGACAGCTTTTGCAGGCGGTCGCGCTGTTCCAGCAGGCTCTCCAGCGGCTTCAGGCGCGTGTTCACCTCGGACAGGCGCTTGGCCAGTTCGCCGCCCTCGGCTTCGAGTTCGGTTTCCTGCTTCTGCGCCTCGGTCAGCGCGCGCTGCTGCGCCGCCAGCTGGCTGCGTTTCTCGGCCAGCTGGCCGTCGGCCTGCACCAGCGGCTTCTTCGCCTCGCGCAGCATGCGGCTGTTGTTGGCGGCCTTTTCGCGGGCTTCGTGGTATTGCAGCGCCGGCAGCACTTCTTCCTGCAGCTCGCGCTTCTCCTTGTTCAGGTCGGACCACTGGTGGTGGTTGGCCACGCGCAGGCGCAACCCTTCCAGGTTGGTGCGCGAGGTCTCCAGTTCGGTCTCGAAGCGCTTCAGCTCGATCTCGGTGTCGCGCTGGTGGCGCTTGGCTTCGTCGTAGGCGTCCAGCACTTCCTTGTCGCCGAAGACCTGGAACACCAGGTCCAGCAACTGGCGCGGCGCGTATTCGCACAGTTTATCGGTCTCGCCCTGCTCCAGCGCCAGCACCTTCGACATGGCCGGCGACAGGCCGGCCGAGGCCAGGCGCTTGCGATAATTCTCGACGCCCAGCCAGTCGGTGGCCTCGGTCACTTCCTCGATCTCGACATTCCCCGGGCGCATCAGGTACTGGCGCTTCCAGTCGCCGCCGTTCTTCTGCACCTGGCAGAACAGCGTCACTTCGTCGTCAGAGAAGAAGCCCGAATGGCGGAACGGCCGGTTCGACAGCTGGCGTCCGATCGGCTTGTTGTCGACCACGGCGCGCAGCCAGGCGCTTTGCTGGCCCGAGTGACGTGCATAGTGTTTATAGGTCCGGCCCATCGAGCAATCGAGGCCGAACAGGGTGCGCATCGCGTCGAGCAGCGTGGTCTTGCCCGAGCCGTTCTGGCCGGCGATCGTGATGATCTTGGCGTCCAGCGGAATGTTCTTGATCCGCTGCCAGTAATCCCAGTGGACCAGTTCGAGTGATTTAATGTGGAACATCGGCTATCTCAGTTCGGGGGTTCGGTTGCGTCGTCGGCTGCATCAAGCTGCTCGACCGCGACGGCATCGTTGGCGGCTTCAGCATCAGGCGCATCGACGGCCGCCACCTTGCGCGGCGCGGCCGCCAGCGGCGCGCGCTTGAAGACTTCGGACAGCGCGCCGTTGATGATGCGCTCCTTGAGCACGTCGGTGTCCATCATCAGGTCCAGCAGCGGGCCTTCCAGGATCACGTCGCCGCGCCGTTCGATGAAGCCCAGCTTGGACAGCACGCCCAGGTTCATGTCCATGCGCGTCTTCTTGCCGAGCTTATCGCCGAAGTCCGACAGCAGCGCGGTGTACGAAATACCGATCGAGGCGTCTTCGGCGCGCGGGATCGGCGTCTCCTTCTCGAACATATCGTTCTGGTCGTCGTCCACCGTCGTGTGGGTTTCCTGGCGCTCGCGCTTGGGCAGGATGATCTGGGCCCACAGCACCACCAGCAGGGCCACGCCGTCGCGGGTCAGGCCGAAGTTGTTGTTCTGCCAGATGTCCTTGGCGCCGAAGATCTTCGGCTCGACGTTGCGGTGCAGGGCCACGGTCACGTGGTCGGCATACACGTT
>DDKG01000154.1:5385-13238 GCA_002339265.1 Massilia sp. UBA2604
CCGACTTCCGAAAACTCGGGGAAGTTGCCCAGGTTGGCGAAGTCGGCCAGCTTGTTGATCCAGTCGTTCAGCTCGACCATCATGGCCGGGTTGTCGTTGATCGTCAGCGGCGCATCCTGGCCGCTCGGCAGGCCTTTCGGGCCGGTCGAGATCACGCGCTCGGCCAGCAGCTCGGTCTCGGCCACGTCGATCATCTCGGCCGGAGTGGCGAACAGCGGCGTCACCGGACGGTCGATGGCGTCGGCCGCCAGGCTTGCCAGGTCGTCGTGGGCCAGCAGCCAGCGCTTGACGTCGGTGGTCGACAGGCCGGACTGGCCCAGGTGCACGCGCTGGCGCTCGATCTGGTTTAAAGCACGAGAGAACATGCCTTGCATGTTCAAGAGTGCGCTTTGTGCTCTCCCGATGGCCTGGGCCGCGCGGTGCGTGGCGGAATCCGCCCGTTCGTCCGAGGTGATGGCGCGCAGGATGACGGAACCCTTCTCCACCCAGTCGCAGGCCATATGCCACTTGGCCTGGGAGGTACGGAGGCGAAACTCGGAGCCGGACGCGATCGCGTCGCGGAATTCCTCGGTCAATTCGATCAGGCGGCCCAGCAGGTGCTTCAACTGGTCGACGGTGACGCCGCCGACCGCCTGGGCGCCGGCCACCTGCGACAGCAGGAAGCCCATCTCGGCGTCGTCGTCTTCCGGTTTGCCCAGAGCCAGCAGGGTCTCGAGCGCGGACAGGACATTCCTCGCCAGCGGCGTGATGCGGTACACCGCGGCCGGGGCGTCCCAGGCCAGCAGGCCGTGGCCGCGCAGGCGGTTCAGCACCGTCTCCAGGCTCTCGGGGATCAGGTAGGCCAGCTTCTGGTTGATGTCGGCGCGCGAGAACGCCGAGCTGGCGGTATCGCCGGCCAGTTCGCGCAGGACGAGCAGACGCACCAGCACGCCATCCTGGGTGCCGTGGAACAGGGCCGTGAAGGCCGACAGCATCGGCTGGGCACGCTTGAGGTGGAAGACCTGCTCGATTTCGTCGGGAGCGACGCCTTCCTGGAAGTGTGCCTGCAGCGGATCAAGTTCCGGCGCTAAGGCCGGGGAGTCGGCAGCGAGGGCCGCGCCGGCTTGTGGATCGATCATCGTTGTTACCAGTCTCTCGTGCGCGGTCGAGACGGGCCTGGATGGCCAATATTAACAATATTGACACGGATGTATTGACAGGCCCGACCGGCGTCGCGGGGGCGTCAGTATAACAGGCTGGACTGGTCAATCAGCGATTGCCGGCCCCGATCCAAGGCCGGCAATTGCGGGAAAGACACAAACGTGAGTTATGGTTGGGAAATACTCTTGAGCGTCTGTTCGATGGTTTCCTTGTCGCCTTCCGTGAAGCGGATCTTGACTGGATACCATTCATGCGCGGGCGCCAGCCACACCTCGATGCTCTGGTCGCGGCTGTCCGGCAGGGCTTCGCGGCTCACCAGCACGGCATCGATCTGGCCCAGCCCGGTCTTCACCTTTTCGCGCTTGACCACCTTGAAGGTCCAGGCTTCGGCGCTGCTGCGGCCTGCGACAAAGAACGGCCATTCCGAGCCCGGCTTGAACTTGTCGCCGGCGGCGCGCGCAACGGCCGCCAGCTGCCAGGTGATCGATACCCGGTCCTGCTCGCCGCCCTTGAGCGGATAGGTCTTGTCGCCTTCCGAGAAACTCATGACTTTTTCGCCACGGTCGAAGGTGATCGAGGTAGGGTCCTTGCGCATGCGCTTTTCGGCAAACTCGGCCGGCGCCAGCCCGAACTCGTCGATGGCGCCCTGGCTGCGGTTGTCGAGCAGGGTGCCGAGGATGGCCACGCGCGACTCGACCCGCACATCGTACTTGCCGTCGCCGGCGCGCCAGGTGACGGTGGCGTCGCCCTTGAGCGACAGGCCGCGCTGGCGCGCGCTCAGGTCGTATTGCAGGTCGGCCGATGGCGGCAATTCGAAGGCGCGTTTGATCGCTGGATGCGCGGGATTGGCGGCCTGGGAGGTCGTGCTGCCGAGGGCGAGTGCCAGCGTGAACGCCACACCGGCTTGTCGAAAGTTGTCTAGAAGCATATCAAAATCCTGAATGGTTCAAGACGATATTATTCACTGTTTGCGTGGTTACTGCTCCATTGGCCTCCGTATTGCGAATCCGCACTGGGTACCAGCCATGTTGCGGGGCCAGCCAGATGTCGAGAGTCGACTTGTAGGAGCCGGGCAGCGGCGGGCGCGTCAGATGCCAGGTTTGCAGCTTGCCGAGCCTGGTATCGATCTCTTCCTGCCCCACCACCCTGAACCGGTAAACGCTGGCGTCGCGGTCTTCGCCGACAAAGATGTCGATATCGCCGCTTAACTGTTTTGCATCGCCGCGCGCGATCGCCGACAGCTGCAGCGGGATGCTGGCCTTGTCCTGGGCGCCCGGCACCAGCGGATAGGCGGCCTGCGACGCCGAGAAGGTCAGCTTGTTCTCGCCCCAGTTGAAATGGGTGGCCGTGAGCGAACGGCCGCGCCGCTTTTCCGTCATCCTGATCGGCGCGAAGCCGGTGGCGGCCACCGCGCCCTCGCTGTGCAAGACCACCAGGTTAACCCGCGTAAATACCACCCGGATGCCGGCTTCGACCTGGATCTTGTAGGTGTCGTCGTTCAGCTGCCAGGCCAGCACCGCCTCGCCCGACCATTCGGCGCCGTCCTTGTCGGTGCGCGCGACGTCCAGCTTGATCGTGGCCGGGGGCGGCATGTCGACCTTGTAGCGGCGTATCTCGGAGACGGCGGGGGCAGCCGGTTCGGCGGGCGCCGGCGCTTCCGGCGCCGGGGGCGACGGGGGTGCGGGTAACGCTTCCACCGGCGCGGGGGTGGCTGGCGCGGGCTCCATGCCGCTGCCCCCGGGCACGCCATCCGCCGCTACCGGCCCCTCCTCCATAGTGATGCCGCCATTCTCCACCGGCACGCCGGTGTCGATCGGCAGGGGAGGAATCACCGGCAAGGGCAGCGGCGCCGCCTCCGGCACCGGCAGGGGTGCGGGTGGCGGCGGTGGCGGCGGCGCCTGGGCCGGCAAGACCTGCGCCAGGATCGTCGCCGCCCCGCCTTCGCCCTGGCCCTGGCGCGGCAGCTCCAGGTTCACGTCGAGCAGCACGCTCAGCACGATCCAGTGCAGCAATACGACCAGCGCGACCGGCAGCAGCCGGCGGCGACGCGGAAGGAAGATCGGTGCGGATGGCATATCCGCTAGTGTAGCGCGGGCAAGGCCGGCGCTGCACGGCGCCCGGATCTTCCTTCCGTAACGTCAGGTGGTCGCCCCGCCATCGACGTTGAGCACGGCGCCGGTGATCTGGCGCGCCGCCGGGCTGGCCAGGAAGGCGACCGCCGCCGCCACATCGCGCGGGGCGTTGAAGCGTCCCAGCGGGCTCAGGGCTTTCTGGAATTCTGCAAACTCGCCATCGGCCGGATTCGCTTCGGTATCGGTCGATCCCGGCTGCACCAGGTTGACGGTGATGTCGCGCGCGCCCAGCTCGCGCGCCAGGCCGCTGGTGAAGGTCTTGAGCGCGGCCTTGGTCAGGTAGTAGACGGTTGAGCCTTCGCCGATGATGCGGTCGGCGCCGGCCGAGCCGATCGTGACGATGCGACCGCCCTGGCCCAGGTGCGGGATGGCGGCCTGCGCCGCCAGGATCGGACCGCGCACGTTCACATCCAGCATGGCGTCGATATCCGCCACGGCGATATCGGCGATCGGCGCATAGCGTGCGATCGCGGCGCTGTTGACCAGGATGTCCAGGCCGCCCAGCACCCGCGCCGCTTCGTCGACCGCGTGCCGGATCGCGGCCGGGTCGGCGCTGTCGGCCTGGATCGCGACCGCCTTGCGGCCGCGGCCTTCGATGGTGCGCACGACTTCCTGGGCGCGCTCGGCCGAGCGCTCGTAGGTGATCGCCACGTCCGCCCCTTGTTCCGCCAGTTCGATGGCGATCGCGGCGCCGATGCCGCGCGAAGCGCCGGTGACGATGGCGCGCTTGCCTTGCAGATTCCTTTGCAGATCAGTCATGATATCCCTTTGTGTAATGATCGATACAGAAATACTAGACCTCATCAGAAGCGCTGTCAATTGAATTTTTTATCGATCGATACATATATAATGAAGTGGCGCGCGGCGTTGTCCCGACCTGCCGCCGGACCTATACTGTGTGCGATGCAAAAAGCCGACCATTCCCTCACGATCGAACCTGCCGAGCCAGCCGGCAAGGCGCGCGCTTCCCGCGCCCGCGGCCGGCCGCGCGCCTTCGACCGCGAGGCCGCCTTGTCGAAGGCCATGCGCCTGTTCTGGCAGCAGGGTTTCGACGCCACTTCGATCGCCGACCTTACCGCCGCGATGGGCATCGCCGCGCCGAGCCTGTACGCGGCCTTCGGCTCCAAGGAGGCCTTGTATGCCGAGGCGCTGGGCCATTACGGCGCCACCTACGCCTGGGGCTGGAAGAACTTCCTCGACGCCGCGACCGCGCGCGAAGCGCTCCAGGCCTGGCTGATGGATTCCGCCGCTTTCTTCACCGGCAGCATCGACGACGTTCCGCTCGGCTGCATGGCGACGCTGTCGATGATCGGCGCCGCCGGCCACGAGGAATTGCGCGAGCTGACCCACGCCGCGCGCGCGGCGCCGCGCGCGGTCATCAGGGCGCGCCTCGAGCAGGGCGTCGCCGACGGCGAACTCCCCGCCTCGGCCGACCTGGACGGGTTGACCCGCTTCCTGCAGATCGTCCAGAACGGCATGTCGCTCCACGCGCGCGACGGCGCCAGCCGCGCCGAACTGGAGGCCGTGGTGGAGGTGGCCATGCGCAGCTGGGACGCGCTGGTCGAAGGCTAGGCCATCAGCGCAGTGCGTTCAAGTGATCGCCCAGCCGGTGCCCCAGGGCGCAGATGGTCAGCGATGGATTGACGCTGCCGGCGGTCGGGAATACCGAGCCGTCGCTCACCCACACGTTCTCGAAACCGAACACCTTCAGGTCGGGATCGACGACGCCATGTTCCGGCGTCGCCGCCATGCGCGCCGTGCCCAGGTGGTGGGCGGCGGACGCGCAAGTGTCGCGCCAGCCCGTCATCGGGTCGGCCCGGCAGCTGCTCACGTCGCCATGCGCACGCAAGCCGGTCATCAAGAGCTCGTGGTACTGCGTGAACATCTCGATGTCCTGCCCGCTCAGTTGCCAGTGCACGCGCGCGATTGGCATGCCGTAGCGGTCACGCTCGCGCTCCGACAGGCTGACCTGGCTGTGCGGGTTGGGCAGCTGCTCGGTCATGAAGAACAGGTCGCCGCGGTGGGAGCGCAGGCCCAGCGGCAGCTTCTGGTGCGCGATGCGCCACAGGATGTAGGGATGGCGCACCAGCGACGCCACGTGCGACATGCCGATGTCGCGCGGTCCCCGCACGCCGAGGAAGGACATCACCGCCTTGTTCGGCACCGGGCGCCGGTTGATGCCCTTGCGGATGAATACGGCGTGATTGGGCAGGCGGTGCGCCTGCTGGAATTCGCGATTGAGCATGAGGCCAGGGAAGACCTGGACATCGTCCTTGCCCGCCCTGGCCCGTGGTTTCGGCTTGCCGGCGAACGGCTGGCGGAACGTGACTTGCGACAGGTAGCCAGCCGGATGGTCGATCAGGTTGCGCCCCAGCCACCAGGATGGCGGCTCGGCCATGCCATGCTGGCCCAGGGAATTGAGCAACAGGCGTGGCGTCTCGAGCGCGCCCGCCGCGATCACGAAGCGGTTGGCGCGGACTTCGAAACGGTGCGGGCCGCTGCCCACGAGCAGCGCTTGCGTTCGCCCATGCCGTTGCCGCAGTTGTAGCGCGGTGCTGTTGTACACGCAGCGCGCCCTGCCCTCGCGGCACCATTCGCGCAAGGTCGGCTTGCCCCTGAACGGCGGCGACCGATAGCGGTAAGACTTCGGCGCCAGCATCGTGGCCATGTCGAGGGCCATGCCGGACTGGTGGCCGGCAGTATCGTGCGGCAGGTCCTGGCCGCCGCACAGGAAGTCCAGCGCCAGCGCATACCAGGGATCGAGATCGCGGCGCGTGATGGGCCAGCCGCTGTGGGGAATCCAGGAGCGCTCGAGAAAATCCTCGTCGTCGAGCGGCGCGCACACGCCATGCCAGAAGGCGGTGCCGCCGCCCACCTCGAGCCCGCGGCTGGTCGAGATGCCGAAGGGACGGCCGACGCTTTCGATGCGTACCGAAGGCGGATCGCGGCGCGAGGCCGTCATCGGACCGGTTTCGATGAACAGCACGTCACAGCCGGCGCGCACCAGGGGATGGGCGGCGGAAATCGCCCCCATGCCGGTGCCGACGATGCAGATATCGGCCTGGAGTGTCGTGCCTGGCGCTAACTGCCTGCCGTCGATGAGCATCGGATTCACCAAGTGAGGTTGATTGCAAAAATGCAATTTGTGCAGCTCAACTTTATCATCGTAACGTAAAGACGATATTTGCTCAATAGACAATATTCCTGCCGATCAATCCAGTCTTCGTGCCAGCGCAAACTCTGCGTCATTCCGTCGCCTGCGCCGCATGGCCTGCGCGGATGGAATCTGCTACGCTTGCCGCTCAAACAACGGAGACCGCTCATGCTCAATCAGCCCATGCCTGGAATGACCGACACGCTCGAATTCGTCAAGAACCTGTGGGGCGGCATGAATATCCCCGGCGCCATGCCCGGCATGGGGGGCATGCCGATGCCGGGCGCCAGTCTGTCGGTGGAAGACCTGGACAAGAAGATCGCCGACCTGAAGGCAGTCGAATCCTGGCTCAATCTCAACCTGGGCATGCTGCGCGGCTCGATCCAGGCGCTGGAAATCCAGCGCGGCACCCTGGCCACGCTCAAGGCGATGGGCGACAGCATGGCCCAGGCCATGAGCCAGACCGGCGCCGCCAGCGATGCCGCCATGGCCCCGTTCGCGCAATTCTTCACCCAGGCGGCGCAGGCCTCCTCTTCTTCCTCCGCCGCCAAACCCGCGGACAGCGCCACCCCGCCGCCAGCGCAGCCACCGGACGCCGAAGCAGCGCATGCCGCGATGCCGGCCGCTGTTGCCTGGTGGAATCTGCTGCAAGATCAATTCCGCCAAGCCGTGGCCAGCGCCATGCCGCCAGACAGCGCCCATCCGGACAAGACCGGCGCGGCGCCGCAGGACGGCGGGACCGAGAGCCCGGCGGCCGGCGCGGCCGGCTCCGGCAAGCCGTCCGCCGCCGAGCGGCCCGCCACCGCCCAGAATGGCAACGGCAATCCGGCCACTGGCCGGCGCAGCGCGCGCGGCAAGACCGACAAGGCATGAGGCCTTGATCCAAACGGTAGCGCTCGCCAGTAAACCGTGCTGAACTGACCCGGCGGCCCGGCCTGACCGGCCGGGTCGCGTCTTCGTTCAGCCGGAGGAGCCATGCTGCCGAGCGACCTGACCCACCTGACGCCCTCGCAGGTCGACGACCTGCGCCGCAAGCTGGCCGCCGCCGGCTGCGATCCGCCGCCCGGCGCGCGCACCGTCGCCGAGCTGCGGGACGCCTTTGCCGCGCTGCGCAAGCGCCATGCCCTGGCGCCGTCGGACAAGATCGACGCTGACCTGCTGCGCTGCCTCGACACTGCCGCCGGCCACCTTTTCGGCGAGGTGCTGCGCGACGAACTCGACATGCTGCGTCCGGAGACCGAAGAAAGCCGCGGCGCAGCATTGGACGCCGCCCTGCCGCCCGACCGCGAGCGCCTGTTGCAGCGCGCCCACGGCGGCATGCTGACCGGCCTGGCCCTGTCCGGCGGCGGCGTGCGCAGCGCCACCTTCAGCCTGGGCGCCCTGCAGGCGCTGGCGCGCTGCGGCCTGCTGCGCCACATCGACTACCT
>DDKG01000003.1 GCA_002339265.1 Massilia sp. UBA2604
CGCAGCAGGTGGCGGATGCGCGCGCTGAGCGCGTCCGGATGATAGGGTTTCTGCAGCAGGTGGACCGACGAGTCGAGCTTGCCTTCATGCGCCAGCACGCCCTCGGCATAGCCCGAGGTGTACAGCACCTGGCATTCCGGCAAGTGGCGGCGCACGATCTCTCCCAGTTGCAGGCTGCTGACCGGCCCCGGCATGATCACGTCGGTAAACACCAGGTCGATGTGGCGGCCGCTTTCGATGATTTCCGCAGCATCAAACGCACTGCCGGCCTCCAGCACTTCGTAGCCCAGCGCGGACAGGATGCCGCTGGTCGATGAACGCACGTCCGGTTCGTCCTCGACCACGAGGATGGTCTCCAGCCCCCCTGCCAGGGGCAGGTGCGGCGGCGGCTCTTGTTTTTCCGCCGGCGCCGAGGTGCTGCGCGGCAGGTAGATGCGCACGCTGCTGCCCTTGCCCTGCTCGCTGTGCAGTACGATCTCGCCGCCCGACTGCTTCACGAAGCCATAGGCCATCGACAGGCCCAGCCCCGTCCCGTGGCCGGTCGGCTTGGTGGTGAAGAACGGTTCGAAGGCGCGCCGCAGCACCTCGGGCGGCATGCCCTTGCCGGTATCGGCAATCTCCAGCATCACGTAATCGCCCTCCGACACCTCGGCCGGCAACTCGTCGCCGGCGCCGACGTTGGCGCCGCGAATGGTCAGGGTGCCGCCGTCGGGCATCGCGTCGCGCGCATTGATGACCAGGTTCAGCAGCACGTTATTGAGCTGGTTCGGGTCGACCATGGTGCTGCCGAGGCCATTCGCGACCTCGGTGCGCACCAGGGTGCTGGCGCCGAGTACGCGGCGCGCCATATCGTCCATCTCGCGCAGCAGGTGGCCGGGATCGATCACCACCGATTGCAGCGGCTGGCGGCGCGCGAAGGCGAGCAGGTGCGCGGCCAGCTTGGCGCCGCGCTCGACGCCCGACAGCGCCATCTCGACCCGCGCACGCGCGGCGTCGTTCAGGCTGCCGATCAGCTTGAGCAACTGCAGGTTGCCGCCGATGATCTGCAGCACGTTGTTGAAATCGTGGGCGACGCCGCCGGTAAGCTGGCCGATCGCCTCCATCTTCTGCGCCTGCTGCAGGGCCGATTGGCTGGCGGCCAGCTGTTCCTGGCTGCGGCGCAGCGAGGCGAATGCCTGGTCGCGCTCGCGGCGCGCGATGCAGGCGCCGCTGTGGTGACGCACGCGCGCCACCAGTTCGCGTGGATCGGGCCACTTGACCATGTAATCGCTGGCGCCGACGGCGAAGGCCCTGGCCTTGATGTCGGGATCGTCCTCGGACGAGAGCAGGATGACCGGGACGTCGTGCGTGTCGGGATGGGCGCGCAGGCTGGCGATGACGTCGAAACCGTCGAGGCCGCCGGGCATGCGCAAGTCGACCAGCACCACGGTCGCGTCGACCTCGCGCGCTACCTGCACGGCGCGTTCCGGGCTGGATTCATACATCAGCTGGTGACCGGCACAACCCTTCAGGCCATGCGCGATGATGTCCTGGGCGAACGATTCATCGTCGATCAACAGCACGGAGCAGCGGGTGGAGTCGTCTTCGATCATGCAACGGCGTCGCTTTCAGGGCTGGTGGAACGTTATTGCAAATATATAAGGGTTAATTTTACCTCAATACCATTTAACACGAGGAACCGGTGCCATTTCTCTATTGAAATTAGCGGGACAAGCCTTGTGCACCTATCGATTACGCACCATATCTCATCAAGCAAGCAAAAACAACCCGGAGTAATGCGTGACCGATAACCTCTGCCCGCTGTGTGGACGCATCCTGGGAACGGTCAATATCGACCGTCACCACTTGATCCCGAAGACCTTCAAGGGCAAGGAACAATTCGCGATCCACAAGATCTGCCATCGTAAGATCCACTCGGCACTCACCGAGCGTGAGCTGCTGCAGACTTACCATACCTGGGACGCGCTGCGCGGACATGACGACATCGCGAGTTTCATTGCCTGGGTGGCGAAAAAGCCGCCGGAGTTCTATACCCGTACTTACACATCCAACAAGAAGAAGAACCGCTGAGCGAGAGGCTAATGATAACTTTCAGACGAGCGCAGGATCAGCATGGGTGGGAGCGCCGTGGACCTCGTGCTTGGCAGGATGCTGCAGTGCTTCGTGGCGATGGGGCGATGGTCGTGCGTGGCAGGCTCCGCGCACAGCGGTGCGAGAAAGCACCGCACAAGGCAAAAGACGCTGTCATCGCCAGATATGGATGAGTATTGAACTGCTGAGCTGATCGTCGGTCCAGACCCGGTCGTCATCGATCGGGATTGGCTGGCGCATTTTCCATGGAGTGTCCTCCCGCCGCCTGTCCAATTACCTCGGCTGGCATTGGGCGCTCGGTGGGTGGGCGGACTACTTCTGTCGAACAATTGTCGCGCATCGCATTCGTAGTCATCAACAGATAACGATGACAGCGCCAAGCAAAAAGGGCCGCATTCGCATGCGGCCCTTCTCTTGTTCTGGCTCCCCGACCTGGACTCGAACCAGGGACCTGCGGATTAACAGTCCGTCGCTCTACCGACTGAGCTATCAGGGAATTGAGGCAATATTATAGCCGGGCGTTTGCAGTTTGACCAGTGCCTCTTGTGAATCGGCGCCCCACCCGCTCCGGCGCCGGCCGCTTTGCTATAGTTTCGGCTTCGCCGCCACCTGCGGCCTGCCACCTCATCACAGTCCGACATCACAGACAACCATGACCACTTCCCGTACCCTCGGCACTCCGCTCTCCCCTTCCGCAACCAAAGTCATGCTGCTCGGCTCCGGCGAGCTGGGCAAGGAAGTGATCATCGCCCTGCAGCGCCTGGGCGTCGAAGTAGTCGCCGTCGACCGCTACCCGAACGCGCCCGGCCACCAGGTGGCGCACCGCGCCCACGTGATCGACATGACCGATGGAGCGGCGCTGGAAGCGCTGATCGACAAGGAGCGTCCCGACCTGGTGGTGCCCGAGATCGAAGCGATCGCCACCGACAAGCTGGCCGAACTGGAAGCCGCCGGCCGCATCACCTGCATCCCGACCGCGCGCGCGGCCCAGCTGACGATGAACCGCGAAGGCATTCGCCGCCTGGCCGCCGAGGAGCTGGGCCTGGCAACGTCACCCTACCGCTTCGCCAGCAGCCTGGCCGAGTTGAAGGAGGCCTGCGAAGCGGTCGGCTTCCCCTGCGTGGTAAAACCGGTGATGTCGTCGTCGGGCAAGGGCCAGTCGAAACTCGACGCGGCCGGCGACGTGCAGGCCGCCTGGGACTATGCCGCCGCCGGCGGCCGGGTCGACGCCGGCCGCGTGATCGCCGAAGGCTTCATCGATTTCGACTACGAGATCACCCTGCTGACGGTGCGCTCCCTCGGCGCCGACGGCAAGATCGAAACGAGCTTCTGCGAACCGATCGGCCACAAGCAGGTGCAGGGCGACTACGTCGAATCGTGGCAACCGCACCCGATGCAGCCGCTGGCCCTCGAGCGTGCGCGCGATATCGCGGCCAAGGTCACCGCCAACCTGGGCGGACTGGGCGTGTTCGGCGTCGAGCTGTTCGTCAAGGGCGACATGGTGTGGTTCTCGGAAGTGAGCCCGCGTCCGCACGACACCGGCATGGTGACGATGGCGAGCCAGCTGCAGAGCGAATTCGAGCTGCACGCGAAAGCCATCCTCGGCCTGCCGGTGAACCCGGCATTGCGCGCGCCGGGGGCCTCCGCCGTGATCTACGGCCAGCTGGACGAAGCCGGCATCGCCTTCGAAGGCGTGGCCGAGGCGCTGCGCGTGCCGGGCGCCGACCTGCGCCTGTTCGGCAAGCCGGAATCGTTCGCGCGCCGCCGCATGGGCGTGGCGCTGGCGACCGCCGACGATATCGAGAACGCGCGCCAGCGCGCGCTGGAAGCGGCGTCGAAGGTCAAGCCGGTATCCGGCCAGCGCTGAGCGCTGACGACACGCCAGTTCGATTGACAGGCATGGTGCGCGAAATGATAATGGTTCTCATTATCATCCGCCAACGACAAGAACACCATGCCTGCCACCGTCCTGCCCCGCCGCGGCCTGTTCGGCCTGCTCGTCCTGTCCACCTTCGCCCCATCGTTCGCCGCCGCGCAGGATGGCGCCAACCAGTCCGACAGCGACACCGCCCAAGTGGTCGTCACCGCCACCGGCTACCGCACCACCGGCACCAAGTCCGACCTCAAGCCGCTCGAATCGCCGATGAGCTACGAGGTCTACGACAACGAACTGCTCAGCGCGCGCCAGGCCGACAGCGTCAACGAGGCACTGCGCTATGTGCCGGGCGTGACGCCGGAAAGCCGCGCTACCGTCACCATTTTCGACCAGTACACGATCCGGGGCTTCGAGAGCTACCGCAACTACTACGACGGCTTGCCGCTGCAGTACGACGGCCTGTGGAACCTCGTGCCGCAGGTCGACGCCTTCGCCACCGAAAGCGTCGAAGTACTCAAGGGACCGGTGTCGGTGCTGTACGGCTCGGCGCCGCCTGGCGGCATGGTCAACCAGACCGCCAAACAACCGCGCTCGAAGCAGGAGACCTATCTGCGCGCCCGCGTCGGCACCAATGCCCTGCGCGAGCTGGCGCTGGACACGACCGGCCCGCTGTCGAAAGACGTCGATTATCGACTGATTGCACTGGCGCGCAAACGCGATGGCCAGCAAGTGACCATCGAGGAAGAGCGCCGCCTGGTCGCGCCGTCGCTCACCTGGCGCATCAGTCCGTCGACCCGCCTGAACGTCAACCTGTATTACCAGGACGATCCGGCCTTGATCCCATCGACGCCGCTGCCCGCCGTCGGCACGCTGCACGACGCGCCGTATGGCCGCGTGGATTCGGACGCCTTCGCCGGCGACGCCCGCTGGTCCGGCATGCAGCGCGAGACGACGCTCGCGGGCTGGAAGTTCGAACACGCCTTCAACGAGACGGCGAGCTTCCTGCAGAACTTCCGCTATACCAAGGCCAGCGGCTTCCAGCGCAACACCTACAACAACGGCCTGGCGCCCGACAACCGCACGCTGGCGCGCGCCGCCTATTTCACCGATGAAGAGATGCACGGCTGGGTGGTCGACAACCAGTTCGCGCTGCACTTCGCCACCGGCCCGTTGCGGCACCGCGTGCTGGCCGGCCTCGACTACCAGCGCCTGCGCACCGGCGTCGGCTATGGCGACACGCTCGGCACAGTGACGCCGTCGATCGACCTCGGCGCCCCGAACCACCACCTGTTCGACCCTGGCGCGCTGCCGTTCGGTTTCTATACCGAGCAGCACGCGATCCGCCAGTCGCAACTGGGCCTGTACCTGCAGGACGAAGCGAAAGTCGGCGCCCTGACCCTGCTGGCCGGCGTGCGGCGCGACCGCTATCGCAGCGAGGACGACGAGCGTACCAGCTACGACGGATTCCCCTCGAGCGGCCTCACCGAGATCCGCCAATACCGCACCAGCGGCCGCGTTGCCGCGATCTACCAGCTCGGCAACGGCCTGGCGCCCTACCTGAATTATTCGACCTCGTTCGAGCCGACCTCCGGCGTCGACACCAATACCGGAGAAGCCTTCAAGCCGACCACGGCCAAGCAATTCGAGGGAGGCGTGAAGTATCGTTCGAAGGATGACGCCACCCAGCTCACCGCCGCATACTTCGACATCAAGAAGCGCAACGTGGTGGTCAACACGCCGGACTTCGGCGAATACACGCAGAACGGCGAAGTCCGCTCGAAGGGCGTGGAAGTCTCGTGGAACCAGGCGCTTTCCGACCGCCTCGACTTCACGCTGGGCCTCACCCATCTCGACATGGAAGTGACGGAGAACGAGCAGGACACCGCCCTGGTCGGCAAGACGCCGGTCTGGGTGGCCGAGAAACAGGCGTCGCTGTGGGTGAACTACAAGGCGCTCGACCGTCTGGACCTGAGCGCCGGCGTGCGCTATGTGGGCGAAAGCCAGATGGATGCGCTCAACACCGGCATCGTCCCGTCATACACCGTGTTCGATGCCGCCGCCATGTTCCGGGTCGACAAGACCTGGCGCATCGGCCTTACCGCCAGCAACCTGGGCGACAAGCGCTATGTCGGCGCCTGCTTCGATGCCGACAATTGCTGGATGGGCGCCGAGCGCAGCGTGGAAGTGAGCCTGCACGCGACGTTCTGAGCACGGCGGCGCGGGGGCGCGGCCTGCAGGAACAGGCACGTTCTTCGGCTGTTCAGGTATGGCGGGCAGCGTGCGCAGCTGATCCAATCAGTAACGGACACGACCATGGAGGGATAGCATATGCAGCGCATTTTATTCAAGAACCGGCACATCGACGTCGTCGGGAACCTGCACGTTCCGGAAGGATTCGATACAACCCGGAAGTACACCACGGTCGTGCTGGCGACGCCCGGCAGCAGCGTGAAGGAACAAATCGGCGCTTTCTATGCGCAACGTCTCGCGCAGCGCGGCTTTGTCGCCCTCACCTTCGATCCTTCCTACCAGGGCGAGAGCGGCGGCGAACCGCGCGACCTGGAAGACCCGGCCGTGCGCGTCGAGGACCTCAGTTGCGCCGTCGATTTCCTGGTCACGCAGCCCTTCGTGGACGAGGCGCGCATCGGCCTGCTCGGCATCTGCGCCGGCGGCGGCTATGCCGTCAAGGCCGCGCAGACCGAACACCGGTTCAAGGCGCTCGCGACGGTCGTCGCCACCGACATCGGCGCGGCGTTTCGCCGGATGCTGCCGGACGTGGGCAAGACGCTGGAAGAAGTCGGGCGCGAACGGACGGCGGAGGCGCGCGGCGCCGCGCCGCGCCGGGATCCCTGGATTCCCGACAGCCTGGCCCAGGCGCATGAGCAGGGCATCCTCGATCCCGAGGTGCTGCAAGCGGTCGCCTATTACCGCGAATCTCCGCACCGCCATCCGAATTCGACCAACCGCCTGCTGTTCTCGAGCTACGGCCCGATACTGGGATTCGACGCCTTCCACCTCGTGCCCGAACTGCTCACCCAGCCGCTGCTGGTGATCGTCGGCGGGAAGCGCGGCAGCACCGGGCAGCATGAATCCGGAAAGACGCTGTTCGGCATGGCCCCGACGAGTGACAAGGATCTGCTGGTCATTGATGGCGCCGGGCATTACGATATGTACGACAAGCCGGCGTACGTGGACCTGGCGGTCGAGCGCATGGCCCGGTTCTATGCGCAACATCTCGACAAATAAGGACAACAACCATGCACGACCCGATTGCATTGATCGTCATCGACATGCAAAACGCCATGCGCAGCGATTCCCTCCCGCCACGCAATAATCCCGCGGCCGAAGACCATATCGCCCGCCTGCAGCGCGCCTGGCGCGACACGCAGCATCCGCTGGTGTCGGTGCGGCATATCAGCCGCTCGCCGACGTCCCTGTTCGCGCCGGGCCAGCCCGGCGCCGCCTTCCAGGAGCGCTTCCTGCCGCGGCCACAGGAGCACATCGTCGAGAAAAACGTGCCCGACGCCTTCATCAATACGGGACTGGAACGATGGCTGCATGCGCGGGGCGTGCGCCGCATGGTGATCGCCGGGGTCAGCACGAACAATTCGGTCGAAGCGACGGCGCGCACGGCGGGCAACCTGGGCTTCGACGTCGTGGTGGTGTCCGATGCCTGTTTTACTTTCGAGAAGCACGATTTCGGCGGCACGTTGCACGGTGCCGAAGAGGTGCACCTGATGGCGCTGGCCAATCTCCACGACGAATACGCGCAGGTGTGCAGCACGGACGAGGTGCTGGCGACGCTGCAGGACGGTTGACCAGCCAATGCGCAAAGCAAAAAGGGCCGCATTCGCATGCGGCCCTTCTCAATTCTGGCTCCCCGACCTGGACTCGAACCAGGGACCTGCGGATTAACAGTCCGTCGCTCTACCGACTGAGCTATCAGGGAATGGAGGCCGCATTATACATGCTGTTTTCGATAATACAAGCACGCATGCGGCAGAAAGTTAAAACTAGCCGCGTCCAGCCCGCTCGACCAGGCGCTTGAGGGCGTCCAGCACCAGCTCCGGCTCGGTCAATTGCGGGAAGTGCGCGCTGCGCTCGGCCTTGATGCGCTCGCCCAGCGGCGACAGCGCCGCCAGCCCCAGCTGGGTGCGCTCGCGCTCGCGCACGAGGGCCGCCGGCACCATCCAGCGCGGCAGGCGTTTGGTGCCCGACAACACCGTTACCGGCACCGGCGGGAACGCGGGCGCCTCCTGGATGTCCTTCACGGTTTCGAGTTCGTTGCGGATCTCGTCGAACTGATCGCGCGGCGACACGCGGTCGAGCAGCTTGACGAAGCCGCGCTGCAGCGGCGACTGGAATTGCTTGAGCGTGGTGACGTCGTCCGGTGCGGTAGCCTCCAGGAACAGCACGCCGGCAACTTCGTCCGCGAAGGCGCGCGCGAACAGGTTCGCATGCAGGCCGCCAAAGGAATGCCCCACCAGCACGAACGGCGGCTCGACACCAGCCGTCTGCAGCAGCAGGCGCAGCTGCGCGACGACCGTCTCGCCATACTGCGCCTCGCGCGGCTTGGGGCTGCCGCCGACGCCGGGCCGGTCGTAGGCGAACACGGTGCCCAACTGCTCGATCTCGGGATACAGCTTGTACCAGCCATCGAGCGGACCGCCCGCGCCATTGATCAGCACGATCGACGGCTTGCCCTGCCCCGACTTCATCAAGCGGAACATCTGCCCTTCGATCAGGGTGGCATGGCTTTTCGGCAATTGCTTCACGCAAGAATCTCCTTTGACCATCGAACGGCGCATTGACGTACGCCGCAAAGCAAAAAGGCCGCATCTCACGACGCGGCCTTTTCAGTATTCTGGCTCCCCGACCTGGACTCGAACCAGGGACCTGCGGATTAACAGTCCGTCGCTCTACCGACTGAGCTATCAGGGAATTGATGCTTGCATTATATGGCTGCTGGAACGTTTCTGTCAAATTTGCACAGATCGCAACCGCCACTCCTGCTGCTCTCCGCACACGCCGTAACGCTTGCGGAGAGCCGGGATTTTAGAGAACTTTGGCAACCGCGTCAACGACGCGATCGATATTGGTCGAGTTCAGCGCGGCCACGCAGATGCGGCCAGTGTCCACGGCGTAGATCGATTCCTCGCGCAGCTTGGCCACTTGTTCCTTGGTCAGGCCCGAGTACGAGAACATGCCGACCTGCTCGCGCACGAATTCGAAGTCGTGGCCCGGGGCTTTCTCTTTCAGCTTCTCGACCATCGCGCCGCGCATTTCGCGGATGCGCACGCGCATGCCGGCCAGCTCTTCTTCCCACAGCTTGCGCAGCTCCGGGTTCGACAGCACGGTGGCGACGACCTTGCCGCCATGGGTCGGCGGGTTCGAGTAGTTGGTGCGCACCACGCGCTTCAGTTGCGACAGCACGCGGGCCGCTTCTTCGCCGCTGGTGGCGACGATCGACAGCGCGCCGACGCGCTCGCCGTACAGCGAGAACGACTTGGAGAACGAGTTCGACACCAAGAGCGGCATGCCGGTCGCGGCGAAGCGACGCACGACGGCGCCGTCTTCATCGATGCCGTTGGCAAAGCCCTGGTAGGCCATGTCCAGGAACGGCACCAGGCCGCCCGCCTGCACGGCGGCGATCACCTCATCCCACTGGGCTTGCGACAGGTCGGCGCCGGTCGGATTGTGGCAGCAGGCGTGCAGCACGACGATCGCGCCGGCCGGCATGGCCTTCAGTGCGGCCAGCATGCCGTCGAAGTTCACGCCGCGGGTGCTCGGATCGTAATAGGTGTAGTTATGGACGGTGAAGCCGGCGCTTTCGAACAGCGCGCGGTGGTTTTCCCAGCTCGGATCGCTGATATAGACGTCGGCGTGCGGCAGGAAACGCTTGAGGAAGTCGGCGCCGATCTTGAGCGCGCCGGTGCCGCCCAGGGCTTGCACGGTGATCGCACGCTTCTCTTGAATTACGGCGCTGTCGGCACCAAATACCAGCTCTTGTACGGCCTTGTCGTACGCCGCCAGGCCGTCGATCGGCAGGTAGGTGCGCGGCGCAGGCTGCTCCATCAGTTTGGCTTCCGCTTTCTGTACGCACTCCAACAGTGGCACCTTGCCGTTGTTGTCATAATAGACGCCCACGCCGAGGTTGATTTTCGCGGGGTTGGTGTCGGCATTGAAGGCTTCGGTGATCCCCAGGATCGGGTCGCGCGGGGCCATTTCAATGGCGCCAAAGAGGCTTGCAGAGGCGGTGGAAGTCATCGTGATAAACTGAATTTGTCGGCTGGATTCGCAGCGGTTGTATAGACAGCGACCCAAGAGTTGCAAGGCCGCAGGCGGATTCCCATTCTAGCAAAGGTCCGTAAGTATGGCTGATTTATCCATCGCAACTTCCCAGGAACCCATCGTCCTCACCTTCCCGGATTCGCCGTTCAAGCTGCACCAGCCCTTCCCGCCGGCCGGTGACCAGCCGACCGCGATCGAAGGGCTGATCGAAGGTATCAACGACGGCCTGTCGTACCAGACGCTGCTCGGCGTGACGGGTTCGGGCAAGACGTACACGATGGCCAATGTGATCGCGCGCGCCGGCCGGCCGGCGATCGTGTTCGCGCCGAACAAGACGCTGGCGGCCCAGCTGTATTCGGAGTTCCGCGAATTCTTCCCGCAGAACGCGGTCGAGTATTTCGTCTCGTACTACGATTACTACCAGCCCGAAGCCTATGTGCCGCAGCGCGACCTGTTCATCGAAAAGGACTCGTCGATCAACGAGCACATCGAGCAGATGCGCCTGTCGTGCACCAAGTCGCTGATGGAACGGCGCGACGTGGTCATCGTGGCCACGGTGTCGGCGATCTACGGTATCGGTAATCCGAACGAATACCACAAGATGATCCTGACGCTGCGCCACAAGGACAAGGTGGCGCAGCGCGACATCATCGCGCGCCTGATCCAGATGCAGTACACCCGCAACGAGATGGATTTCTCGCGCGGCTCGTTCCGCGTGCGCGGCGACACCATCGACATCTTCCCGGCCGAGCACGCCGAGCTGGCGATCCGCGTCGAGATGTTCGACGACGAGATCGAATCGCTGCAGCTGTTCGATCCGCTGACGGGTCGCGTGCGCCAGAAGATTCCGCGCTTCACCGTGTATCCGGGCTCGCACTACGTGACGCCGCGCAGCACCGTGTTGCGCGCGGTCGAGTCGATCAAGGCCGAGCTGCGCGACCGCCTCGAGGAATTCCGCCAGCAAAATAAACTGATCGAAGAGCAGCGCCTCGAACAGCGCACCCGCTTCGACCTCGAGATGCTGGCCGAGATCGGTTTTACCAAGGGCATCGAGAACTACTCGCGCCACCTGTCCGGCGCGATGCCGGGCGAGCCGCCGCCGACGCTGATCGACTACCTGCCCAAGGACGCGCTGATGTTCATGGACGAGTCGCACGTGATGATCGGCCAGCTCAATGCGATGTACAACGGCGACCGTTCGCGCAAGACCAACCTGGTCGACTATGGCTTCCGCCTACCGTCGGCGCTCGACAACCGGCCCCTGAAGTTCCAGGAATTCGAGGGCAAGGCGCGCCAGACGATCTTCGTCTCGGCGACGCCGGCCGAGTACGAGCAGCAGCGCGCCGACAACGTGGTCGAACAGGTGGTGCGTCCCACCGGCCTGGTCGACCCGCAGATCATCGTGCGCCCCGCCCTGTCGCAGGTCGACGACCTGATGAGCGAGATCAACGACCGCATCGCCAAGGACGAGCGCGTGCTGGTGACCACGCTGACCAAGCGCATGGCCGAGCAGCTCACCGAATACCTGGGCGACCACGGCATCAAGGTGCGCTACCTGCACAGCGATATCGACACGGTCGAGCGCGTGGAAATCCTGCGCGACCTGCGCCTGGGCACCTTCGACGTGCTGGTCGGGATCAACCTGCTGCGCGAGGGCCTGGACTTGCCCGAGGTGTCGCTGGTGGCGGTGCTCGATGCGGACAAGGAGGGCTTCCTGCGTTCAGAGCGTTCGCTGATCCAGACCATCGGCCGCGCGGCGCGTAACCTGAACGGCGTGGCGATCCTGTACGGCGACCAGATCACCGATTCGATGCGGCGCGCGATCGACGAGACCGAGCGGCGTCGCGCCAAGCAGATCGCCTTCAACGAGGCCAACGGCATCACGCCGAAGGGTGTGCAGAAGAAGATCAAGGAAATGATCGACGGCGTGTACAGCAGCGCCGCGCAGAAGGCCATGGTCGAGGGCGTGCACGAGGATGCGGCGACGGCCAAGGTCGAGTCGATGAGCGAGAAGCAGATCAGCAAGGAGATCAAGCGCCTCGAGAAGCTCATGGTCGACCACGCCAAGAACCTCGAGTTCGAAAAGGCTGCGCAGGTGCGCGACCAGCTGCATGTGCTCAAGCAGCAGGCGTTCGGGGCGCCGGGGGCGGATAACGTGGTGTCGATGTTGGGCAAGTAGCCTGCCTTCGGCCCGCTGCCCCAATACGTCGTTCCCACGCAGGCGGGAACCTAAGTTCGTCGCTCGGCCTATTACTTTGGACGCAGCTACAGTGCAAGCAACCTTGGGTTCCCGCCTCCGCGGGAACGACGTTTTTAGGCTGTCACTGAAACATTTTTTTCGTTCGACGCAAGTGTCATCACGTCGCAACCCCCGCCAGCAACTCCAGCAACTTCGCCAGATCCGCCGGCTTGGCCATATGATGGTCGAACCCGGCCTTGTAGGCACTACGCCGGTCTTCCTCTTGCCCATATCCCGTCAAGGCCACCAGCACCGCCTGCGTGGTCTCGGGCATCGCGCGTAACCTACGCGCCACTTCGTGCCCATCGAGATCGGGTAGGCCAATGTCGAGCAGCGCCACGTCCGGCGGCGCCTGCACCGCGCTCGCCAGCGCGCTCCTGCCGTCGTAGGCGATATTCACTTCATATCCGTTCATCTCCAGCAGCGTGCCCAACATCTGTGCCGCATCGACGTTGTCATCGACCACCAGCACCTTCAGCCCGCGCGTGCCGCGAGATTGCGCGTCGGGACGCGGGGCACCGGTTGCGGGCGCATCGGCCAGGCACGGCAGGTAGACGACGAACTCGCTCCCCTTGCCCAGCCCTTCGCTGTGCGCCTCCACCCGCCCGCCATGCAGCACGGCCAGGCTCTTGACCAGCGCCAGGCCGAGGCCCAGGCCACCCTGCGAGCGGTCAGGCGTGCGCTCGGCCTGGATGAACAGGTCGAAGATATACGGCAGGATCGGCGGATCGATGCCCTGCCCGTTGTCGCATACCGCCACCCGCACCCAGCCCGACTCGATGCGCGCGCTGAGCAGCAGTTGGCCGCCCGGCGCCGTGTACTTCGCGGCGTTGTTCAGGATATTGGACACCACCTGGATCAGGCGCGTGCGGTCGCCCTCGACGCGCAGCACGCCGGACGCGATCTCGCAATGCAGTTCATGGCGGCGCGCGTCGATCAGCGGCCGCACCTGTTCCACCGCCTCGTGCACCACGTCGCGCATCTCCAGCGCTTCTTTCGTCATGGTCACCAGGCCGCGCGTCACGCGCGAGACGTCCAGCAGGTCGTCGACCAGCGACGTCATGTGCTGGGCCTGGCGCGCGATGATGTCGCTCGCGCGCTGGATGCCCGGCGCATCCATCTGGCCGCGCTGCAGCAGCTGGGCGGCCGTCGTGATCGGCGCCAGCGGGTTGCGCAGCTCATGCGCCAGCATCGCCAGGAACTGGTCCTTTTGGCGGTTGGCGGCGCGCAGCTCGTCCTCGATGCGCTTGCGCGCGGTGACGTCGCTGCCTTCCACGAAGATGCCCGAGACCTTGCCGTGGGCATCGTGGATCGGCTGGTAGACGAAGTCGATGAAGCGTTCCTCCAGCGGCGCATTGGGATCGCGCTGCACGCGCAGCGGCACCGCATGGCCAACAAAGGGCTGGCCGGTCTGGTAGACGTGGTCGAGCAGCTCGAAGAAGCCCTGCCCCTGCACCTCGGGCAGCGCGTCGCGCGCGGCCTTGCCCACCAGCGCGCGATGGCCGACCAGCTGCAGGTAAGAGCGGTTGGTGATCTCGAACACGTGGTCCGGCCCGCGCAGCACGGCGATGATGCCCGGCGCCTGTTCGAACAGGGTCACCAGGCGCTCGTTCTCTTCTTCACGGTAGCGCTGGGCCAGCACCTCGCCCGTCATCTCGACGCAGGCGCAGAACATGCCGGCCACGGTACCGTCCTCGTCGCGCACAGGAGAGTAGGAAAAGCGGAACCAGGTCTCCTCGTCGTAGCCGTGGCGGCGCATGCGCAGCGGCAGGCGGTCCATATAGCTGGCCTCACCCTTGAGCGCGCGCACGATCAGCGGGTGAATGTCATGCCAGATCTCATGCCAGACGTCGTGGAAGCGCTTGCCGAGCGCGTCCGGATGCTTGTCACCGAGAACGGAGATATAGGAGTCGTTGTACAGGAAGCCGAGCTCACCGCCCCAGGCAACGAACATGGGGAACTTGGAGTTGAGCATCAACCCGACCGTCGTGCGCAGCGCCTGCGGCCAGTCGCGCGGATGCCCCAAGGGTGAGGCCGACCAGTCGTGGGCGCGCATCAATGCGCCCATCATCCCTCCTCCGCTGAGGAAGGGCAGCCATTCGGTCGGAGACGCGGGTTCCTGTTTCATTCATGGTCCGGGAGTCGCGCACAGTCTGCGCAACTTCAGTGTGCCAGATTTAGGCGACGACTCCCGCACGGATGCCCGGAACAGGACTGCTAGGGGCTCACGCCGCGCGTGCGCGCCGCCACCTGCATAGGCTAAGGCAGCCAAGCCCCATCCCGATCAGCGACAAGGGTCCGGGCTCCGGGATCTGGCTGACCACCAGGTCGACCGAGATGTCGTCGAAGAAGATCCCCGACGGGTCGTGGTAGCCGGATAGTTGGAGGACGGTCGATGCCGATGTCGCCAGCAGGTTGCGGACGATGATCTGCGTGGATGGGCCGCCCGTCGTGATATCGGAGGTCGTATTTGTGGTTGGGAAGTTGAGTATGGTTGTCGCCACCGCGTCTCCGAACATCACCCTTATTCCATTGTCAAACTGGCCTACCGGAAAACCTTCTGGCCCGATCAGTCCGTCCGCATAGAGCCAGAAGGACAGGTCGTAATACTGGCCAATCGTCGTCGGCAGGGCCTGCGCGGCGAAGCAGATGAACTCGGGGCCGAAGCAGCCGGTGCTGAGCGAATTAACGCCGGTCTGCGCGCCACGACCGGCGTCTCCCAGGAACCAGCCGTCAGTAAGTTTCCACGAGCCATTGTTCAGTTCGAAGCTGCCGTCGCGGACGATATTGGCGCTTGCCGGCAGGGCGGCTGCCACCGCAAGCAGGATTGCGGCGGCAAGGCGGATTACGAATTTCATCGAGGCCTCCTCTGAGCACTTCCAGAAGTGTACGACGATTGATTGCCGCAAGGACGACACCAAGGAAGGCCTCTGACGGGAGTCAACGCGGCAGCGAGTCCCCTACCGCGCTACCCCCGCTCACAGGCTCTGCACGAACTCCCGGATGCCGCCCAACAGCATCTCGATCGACATGGCCGTCAGGATCAGGCCCATCAGGCGCTCGAAGGCGGTCATGACTTGCGGGCCGAGTTTCTGCTGCAGCTTCTCGGCGCTCAGGAACACCATCAGCCACACGATGCCCACCGCCGCCAGCGCAGCGACGTGCACCATAGTGTCGGTAAAGCTGGTCGACGAGAACAGTAGCACGGTAGCCAGCGCCGATGGGCCGGCCAGTGCGGGAATCGCCAGCGGCACGATGAAGGGCTCGCCGCCTTCGCTCTTGCCCAGCACGCCATCGGGGTGCGGGAAGATCATGCGGATCGCGATCATCAACAGGATGACGGCGCCGCCGATGCGCAGTGCGACCGGGCTCAGGTGCAGCGCTTCGAGGAAGTGCTTGCCGAAGAACATGAACACGAGCAGCAGCAGGAACGCGATGCCGCATTCGCGGATCACGATCTTGTTGCGGCGCTCGAGCGGCGTGTCTTTCAGGGCGGCGGCGAACAGCGGAACGTTACCGAAAGGATCGGTGACGAGGATGAGCAGGATAAAGGTCTGGAAGAAGCTTTGGGTCATGGCTTGTTATTGTTGGGTTGCCAAAAGTTTTGGTGACGCAATAGTAACAGAGCACGTAAACGGCGTCGTCCCCGCGAAGGCGGGGACCCAAGTTTCTCGGCGCGCCACTTATTCAAGCGAAGTGGCTGTGCAAGATAACTTGGGTCCCCGCCTGCGCGGGGACGACGTGTGGGGTGCGGCGCCGGGAGCGGCCGCGACGACCCGATTACTTTTCGAACTTCTTCAACCAAGCCGCCAGCTGATGCGGGCGCAGGCCGTCATACTCTTCGAACGGCTGGTGGATCCACGGATTGTGCGGCAGGTCGTCCAGGTAGTAATCCGGACGGATCGACGAGGTGCCCTTGACCCAGATGACCGCCGATTTCACTTCGGTCACTTGCGGGTAGTTCTCGGTCAGGTGCTGGCTGACTTTACGCAGCGTCACGCCCGAATCGGCCAGGTCGTCGACCAGCAGCACGCGGCCGGCCAGCGGGCCCTTGGTCATGGTCATGTACTTCGAGATGTCCAGGTCGCCTTGCTTGGTGCCGGCTTCTTCGCGGTACGAGCTGGTCGACAGGATCGCCAGCGGTACGTCGAAAATGCGCGAGAACACGTCGCCAGGACGCACGCCGCCGCGCGCCAGGCACAGCACCTGGTCGAACTTCCAGCCCGACTCATAAACCTGCAGCGCCAGGCGCTCGATCAGGCGGTGGTATTCATCCCAGGAGACCCACAGGTCCTTGTCGGTCGATACAGGGGTATTCATCTTCTACTCCAGATTTTTATTGGATTACGCTGCGAACGGGTGACGCAGAACAATGGTTTCTTCGCGGTCCGGGCCGGTCGACACCATGTCGACAGGCACGCCCACCAGTTCTTCGATGCGCTTGATGTAGGCGCGGGCGTTGGCCGGCAGCTCTTCCATCGACTTGGCGCCAACGGTCGATTCGGTCCAGCCCGGCATTTCTTCGTACACCGGTTCGCACAGGGCGGCTTCTTCGGCGCCGACCGGGAAGATGTCGACATCGCGGCCGTCGATCTTGTAGCCGGTGCACAGCTTCAGCGATTCGATGCCGTCCAGCACGTCCAGCTTGGTCAGGCACATGCCCGACACGCCGTTGATCTGGACCGAGCGGCGCAGCAGCGCGGCGTCGAACCAGCCGCAGCGGCGGGCGCGGCCGGTCACGGTGCCGAATTCATGACCGATGCGCGACAGGTGCTCGCCCACGCCTTCTTCGGTCGGCAGTTCGGCCGGGAACGGGCCCGAGCCGACGCGGGTGGTGTAGGCCTTGGTGATGCCCAGGATGTAGTGCAGCATGTTCGGGCCGACGCCGGCGCCGGCGGCGGCATTGCCGGCCACGCAGTTCGACGAGGTCACGAACGGATAGGTGCCGTGGTCGACGTCGAGCAGCGAACCCTGCGCACCTTCGAACAGCAGCTTGCCGCCCTGCTTGTGGGCCGCGTACAGCAGCGACGACACGTCGGCGACCATTGGACGCAGGCGCGGCACCAGGGCCATCGCGTCGTCGTAGGTCTGCTGGAAGTCGATCGCTTCGCCGCCCAGGTAGTTGACCAGCACGTGGTTGTGGTAGTCCAGGTTTTCCTTGAGCTTCTCGGCGAAGCGCTCGGCGTTGAGCAGGTCGGCGATACGGATCGCGCGGCGCGCGACTTTGTCTTCGTAGGCTGGGCCGATGCCCTTGCAGGTGGTGCCGATCTTGTTCTCGCCGCGCTTGGCTTCGCGCGCCTTGTCGATGGCGACGTGGTACGGCAGGATGATCGGGCAAGCCTCGGAGATCTTCAGGCGCGACACGACTTCGATGCCGGCGGCCTGCAGCTTGTCGATCTCGCGCATCACGTCCGGCACCGAGACCACGACGCCGTTGCCGATGTAGCAGGCCACGCCTTCGCGCATGATGCCCGAAGGGATCAGCTGCAGCGCGGTCTTCTGGCCCTTGATCACCAGGGTATGACCGGCGTTATGGCCGCCCTGGAAACGCACCACGCCGGCGGCGTGGTCGGTGAGCCAGTCGACGATCTTACCTTTGCCTTCATCGCCCCACTGGGTGCCGATGACAACGACGTTCTTTGCCACGTTAGTATTTGACATCACTTAACCTAAGTTTTTGAGAATCCAATTTCCGTTTTCGAGGACGAGCACGCGGTCGCACTCGAACTCGTCCTGAACATTGTCGTGACCAGGCATGCTCTGGATCACGACTTCGCCTGCCTTGCGCAGGTCAGCGATTTTTTCCTTCAGCTCGGGGGCATTGCCCCACGGCGCGCGGATGGAATGCTTGCGCTCGGCCGTCGGCAGCAGCCGGGCCAGTTCGCGCAGGTCGAGCGAGAAGCCGGTCGCCGGACGCGCGCGTCCGAAGGCTTCGCCGACGTGATCATAGCGCCCGCCACGCGCCACGGCGTTGGGCAGGCCCGGCACGTACAGCGCGAACATGGCGCCGCTTTCGTACTGGTAGCCGCGCAGGTCGGCCAGGTCGATCGCGACTTCGGCGCGGCCGATGGCGCCAGCCGCCAGCGCGGCCAGTTCCGCCAGCGCGCGCTGGATGCCCGGCAGCGCCGGCAGTTGTTCGCGCGCCTTGGCCAGCACCTCGACGTCGCCGTACAGGTGCGGCAGCGCCAGCAGCGCCTGGCGGGTCTGCGGATAATAATTCTTCGAGATCTCGTCCAGGCCCGGCGCATCCTTGGCGCGCAGCAGGCAATAGATCTGGGTCTCGTCGCGCTTGGCGGCCGGGTCTTCGGCCAGCAAGGCGCGCAGCACGCCGACGTGGGCCAGGTCCAGGCGCACGTTGGCGAAGCCGGCCAGGGCCAGCGAGCCGAGGGCCAGCTCCTGGATCTCGGCGTCGGCTTCCAGGCCGGCGTGACCGTAGATCTCGGCGCCGATCTGCACCGGCTCGCGGGTGGCGTGCAAGCCCGACGGACGGGTATGCAGCACGCTGCCGGCGTAGCACAGGCGGGTAATAGATTCTCTATTCAACAAATGCGCGTCGATGCGCGCCACCTGCGTGGTCATATCGGCGCGCAGGCCGAGCAGGCGGCCCGACAGCGGGTCGATGACCTTGAAGGTCTTGAGGTCGGTATCTTCACCGGCGCCTGCCAGCAGCGACTCGGTATATTCGAGCAGCGGCGGCATCACCAGTTCGTAGCCGTAGAGCCGGAAGTTGTCGAGCATCAGGCGACGCAGCTCTTCGATCTTGCGCGCTTCGGACGGCAAGACATCGGCAATATTCTCAGGCAATAGCCAGTTCGGCATGGGCAACAGATGGGAGTTGGGATTATTAGTTGCGACCGGCAAGGACGACGATAGGCGTGCCAGCGCATGGCGCGAACGCCGAATCGGTGATTTTACCCGAAAACGCGCGGATCGAGGAATGGAATGCTGTCTAGACATGGTGGCAGGTTGATAATCTGCCACGATTGCGTACTGCGAGGGGGATTGGGATGCGAATAAGACTTGGGTTCCCGCCTTCGCGGGAACGACGGGTGTAGGTAGCAGGTGAAAGGAGGCGATGCATGCTTCCCACCCAACCTAAAGACCGTCGTTCCCGCGAAGGCGGGAACCCAATTTCAGCAGAGCAGCCCCACCCTCGAGCAAGGCCACTTGCCAGATTACTTAGCGACCCGACGCCGCCGGCTGCTTCATGTACTTGAAGAACTCCGAGCTCGGATCCACCACCAGCACGTCGCTGCGGTCCTTGAAGCTGGCGCGGTAGGCCTCCAGCGAACGGTAGTAGCGGGCGAATTCCGGGTTCTTGCCGAAGGCTTCGGCGTAGATGGCCGAGGCTTTCGCATCGCCGTCACCTTTCACCTTTTCGGCGTCGCGGAAGGCTTCGGCGATGATCACGGTGCGCTGGCGGTCGGCATCGGCGCGGATCTGCTCCGATTCGGCGGCGCCGGTCGAACGCAGCTCGTTGGCGACGCGCACGCGCTCGGCGCGCATGCGTTCGTATACCGAGTTGTTGATCTGCTCGATGTAATCCACACGCTTGAGGCGCACGTCGACGATGCCGACGCCGATCTCTTTTGCCTCGGCCACGACCTTGGCCTGCACCGCCGCCATCACGGCTGCGCGCTCGCCGGAAATCACTTCGCGCACGGTGCGCTTGGTGATCTCGTCGTTCAGGGCGGCCTTGATGATCTGCGACATGCGGTCGCGCGCACGGCTTTCGTCGCCGCCGAAGCTGACGTAGTACAGGCGCGGATCTTCGATACGCCATTTCATGAAGGCATCCACCAGGATGTTCTTCTTCTCGGCCGTGATGAAACGGTCGGCGTCAGGCGTGTCCAATGTGAGGATGCGCTTGTCCAGGTAGATCACGTTCTGGAACGGCGGCGGCAGCTTGAAGTGCAGGCCCGGCTGGGCTATCACTTCTTTCACCTGGCCGAGCGCGAACACGATCGCGAAGCGGCGCTGGTCGACGACGAAGATCGTCGAGGACAGCAGCATCAGTGCGATGAAGCCCGCGACGAAAAGAGTTACGAGGCGGTTCATCAGCGGGTCTCCCTGTCACGTGAGGAATCGCGGCTGCGCTCGTCTCGCTGGCGCACCGCTTCCATGGCCTGGGTCACTTCGGCCGGCTGCCCGGATTGCGGCAGTTGCACCGGACCCGATTTGCTGCCGATCTGGGCGTCGTTGGCCGCCTGCTGCTGCATCAGCTTGTCGAGCGGCAGGTACAGCATATTGTTGTTGGCGCGCGAGTCGATCATCACCTTGGTGGTGCTGGTGAAAATCTGCTGCATGGTGTCGATGTACATGCGGTCGCGGGTCACGGCCGGGGCGCGCGAATAGGCGGCCACCACCTGGTCGAAGCGGGCGGCATTACCGGTCGCGTTCTCGACCACCATCGAGCGGTACGCCTCGGCGTCCTGCTGCAGGCGGAAGGCCTGGCCGCGTGCCTGCGGGATGATCTGGTTGGCATATGCCTCACCTTCATTGCGGGCACGGGCGCGGTCCTGGCCGGCGCGCACGGCGTCGTCGAAGGCGCTCTGCACCTGCTCCGGCGGCTGCACGCCCTGCATCGTCACGTTGGTGATCAATGCGCCGAGCGCATAGCGGTCGCCGATCGCCTGCATCATCGAATGCACGTCGGCGGCAACCTTCTCGCGGCCTTCGTACAGGACGAAGTCCATCTTGTTGCGGCCGACCACTTCGCGGATCGCGGTTTCGGCGATCTGGCGCACGCTGTCGTCCTGGTCGCGGTTGTTGAACAACCATGCGACCGGGTCCTTCAGCGTGTACTGCACCGCGAACTGGATGTCGATGATGTTTTCGTCATCGGTCAGCATCAGCGATTCTTGCGGCTGCTTGTTGCGCACGTTCGCGCGGTAGCCGATCTCGGCAGTACGGATCTGCGAGGTGTTGACGGTCTCGTGGGCCTGGAACGGATACGGCCAGCGCCAGTTGAAACCCGGCGTGGTCGAGTGGCTGTACTTGCCGAAGGTGGTCACGACGCCGACCTGGCCCTCTTGCACGATGAAGGCGCCACTGGCGAGCCAGATGAAGCCGACGATGATGGCGATCACGCCGGCGCCGATGCCGGCGCCGCGCATTTCACCGCGCGGGCCGCCATTGTCGCCGCCGCCGTTATTGTTGCCGCGGCCGCCGAACATGCGGTTCAGGCGCGCATTGAAGTCGCGCCACATCTGGTCGAGGTCGGGAGGACCGTCACCGGGGCGGCGACCATCCTGGGCCTTGCGGTCGTCTTCGGGGTTGCGTCCCCAGCGTGGGTCGTTCAGCGACAGTTTGACGCCGAATCTTTTTAGTAGAGAAACAAGCATAGGCTAGTTGGGCCTGACATGGGTGGAAGTTGGCATATTGTCGGCAAGACCGCCGGGGTGCGCGTCCACCGACGCGGCCTCTCCGGCGAGCCCGAAGGCTTCGTCCTGCTCTTCGTTTTCCGGGTTGCTGTAACCAGCAGACTCCGGCGCGGACATGGCCGCCTCGGCGATTGCCGAACGCAGCAGATCCAGGCCGGCGCCACTGTGGGCACTGATGAAAACCCGGTTGATCTTATCATACTCATCACGCTCGACCCCAGGCTCCAGCCCGGCGGCATCGATCTTGTTCCATACCAAAATTTGCGGAACATGATCTGCGCCAATCTCGCGCAAGACTTCGTTGACCTGTTCGACCTGCTCCATGCGCGTCGGGGAGGCGCTGTCGACCACGTGCAGCAAGAGGTCGGCATGGATGGTTTCTTCGAGCGTGGCGCGGAATGCCGCCACCAGCTGGTGCGGCAGTTCGCGCACGAAACCGACGGTGTCCGAGATCACGATGCTGCCCACCTCGTCGTTCAGATACATGCGACGGCTGGTGGTGTCGAGGGTCGCGAACAGCTGGTTCGCCACGTACACGCCGGCTTTCGTCAGCGTGTTGAACAGGGTCGACTTGCCGGCATTGGTATAACCGACGAGCGACACCGAAAAAGTCTTGTTGCGGCCGCGCTGGCGGCGCTGGGTCTCGTGCTGCTTGCGCAGCTTTGCGAGGCGCGCGCGCAGCATCTTGACCCGCTCGCCGATCAGCCGGCGGTCGGTCTCGAGCTGGGTTTCCCCCGGACCGCGCAGGCCGATACCGCCCTTTTGACGTTCAAGGTGGGTCCAGCCGCGGATCAGGCGCGTGGCCAGATGCTGTAGCTGCGCCAGCTCGACCTGCAACTTGCCCTCGTGGCTCTTGGCGCGCTGCGCGAAGATATCGAGGATCAGGCTGGTGCGGTCGATCACGCGCAGCTCGAGACGGCGCTCGAGGTTGCGCTGCTGGGCAGGAGAGAGAGCGTGATTGAAGATGACGATCTCGGCGCCAAGGGCCTTGGCGTCGAGGGCGATTTCGTCGGCCTTGCCGCTGCCGACGAAATGCGCGGGGTCCGGGCTGCTGCGCTTCGCCGTGATCGTGGTGATCGGATCGGCGCCGGCGGAGCGCGCAAGCAGCGACAGCTCTTCGAGGCTGGCGGCGAAGTCGCCAGTCCCGAAGTCGATGCCGACCAGCGCTGCGCGCAGGGTTGGAGTGCCGGGGGCGTCAGCCATCGGCCTTACTCGGCTTCGTTGGAGTCAAGGTTGAGGTTGACGGCACGTGCCGGCACAACGGTGGAAATGGCGTGCTTGTAGACCATCTGGGTCACGGTATTACGAAGCAAAACGACGTATTGGTCGAAGGATTCGATATGACCCTGGAGTTTGATACCGTTCACGAGGTAGATGGAGACAGGGACGTGTTCCTTGCGCAAGGCGTTGAGGAATGGGTCTTGTAACAGTTGCCCTTTGTTGCTCATAACAGCTCCGTAATGTTGTTGTAGTTAAAAGTTTGAGGCGATTTGCCGGTTTTCAAGTAGTTAGAGCCATATTCTGCATGAGCGAATGCAGCCCTAAGCCTACTGTAACCTGTTTTGCCGCTTTTTGTCGTACTGCTACGACTTTAAGCGTAAGACTTTTCAGTCTTTGGCGAACGGATTTTTCCCGCTGCGCAGCTCGATCCTCAACGGCGTGCCGACCAGGTTGAACGTGTCACGGAAGTGCTTTTCCAGATAGCGTTTATAAGGCTCAGTAATTCCCTCCAGGGCATTACCGTGGATGACGATGATCGGCGGATTCTGACCGCCCTGGTGGGCATAGCGCATCTTCGGACGCGAGGTGCCCTTGCGTTTCGGTTCCTGCTTCTCGACGGCTTCCTGCAGCGCGCGCGTCAGGCGCGGCGTCGACAGGTTGGCGGTAGCGGCGGCATAGGCCGACTCCACCGACTTGAGCAGCTGGCTGATGCCGGTGCCGCGCAGCGCCGAGACGAAGTGGGTCTTGGCAAAGCCCAGGAAATCCAGCTTGCGGTCGAGGTCGTTCTTGACCTGGTCGCGCTCGTCCGATTGCAGGCCGTCCCATTTATTGACGGCCACCACCAGCGCCCTGCCCGACTCAAGGATGAAGCCGGCGATATGGGCATCCTGCTCCGAGATGTCTTGCTGGGCATCGAGCAGCAGGATGACCACGTTGGCGTCCGAGATCGACTGCATGGTCTTGACCACCGAGAACTTCTCGATGGCTTCGAAAATCTTGCCGCGGCGGCGGATGCCGGCGGTGTCGATCAGCGTGTATTTCTTGCCGTCGCGCTCGAACGGCACTTCGATCGCGTCGCGGGTGGTGCCCGGCATGTCGAAGGCGATCACGCGCTGCTCGCCGACCAGCGTGTTGATCAGGGTCGACTTGCCGACGTTCGGGCGGCCGACGATGGCGATCTTGAAGCCGTGGTCGGCTGGCTCGAGCTCTTCCGGCTCATCGGGGCGCTGGGCGAAGGCGATGTCGAGCGCCTCGTTGACCAGGTCGTGCACGCCGTCGCCGTGGGCGGCGGAGATGACATAGGGGTCGCCCATGCCGAGTTCATAGAAATCGGCGGTGACCGAGGTGTACTTCATGCCTTCCGACTTGTTCACCACCAGCATGACCTTGCGGCCGCTCTTGCGCAGGTAGTCGGTGATGGTCTTGTCGTGCGGGGTCAGGCCCTGGCGGCCGTCCACGATGAACACGACCACGTCGGCCTCGGCCACGGCCTGGCGCGTCTGCAGCGCCATTTCATGCATGATGCCTTCTTTGGCGACCGGCTCGAAACCGCCCGTGTCGATGACCAGGAATGGCCGTTCGCCAATCCGGCCTTCGCCATAGTGGCGGTCGCGTGTCAGGCCTGGAAGGTCGGCCACCAGCGCGTCACGCGAACGGGTCAGGCGGTTAAATAAGGTCGATTTCCCGACGTTGGGGCGACCTACGAGTGCGATTACCGGCTTCATGTTTTATTCTATTCGACCGCGATGGCGGCCACAGTTCCATTTTGTGTTTGAAAAATCAGGTTCGTGCCGGCCACCAGCGGCGTGCCGATGATCGGGCTGCCGTCGGTTGCGGCGCGCGCCAGGAAAGAGCCGTCCTCGCGCGACAGGAAGTGCACATAGCCTTCGAAGTCGCCGACCGCGACGGCGCGGCCGTACGACAGCGGGGTCGACAGGCGGCGGAAGGCCAGCTTGTCGTTCTTCCAGCTGGAAGAACCGGTGTCGCGGGTGAAGGCATGCAGCGCGCCCCGGTCGTCCGGTGCGAACACGTACAGCTGGTCGACGGCGACGCCGGCGTCCGACGACAGGTCGCGGGTCCACTTGGCCGAACCGGTGACCAGGTCGAAGCAGCCTACGCGGCCCTGGTAAGAAACGGCGCACACCTCGTTCTCGAACAGCACCGGGGCGCCGCCGATGTCGGTCACGCGTTCCAGTTCGGTGGCGCCGCGCGAGACACCGACCTCGACGTCCCAGCGCGGGGCGCCGGTGGCCAGGATCAGCGACGACAGCTTGCCGCCCGGCTGGGCCACGATGACGTCGGTGCCGGCCACGATCATGCCCGGCGCATTGCGCAGGGTGAGCGGCGGCGCGACTTTTTGCACGGTCCACTTGGTCTTGCCGTTGGCGGCGTCGATGCCGACGATGCGGTTGTCGATCGAGCGCGCCACGACGACGCCCTGCGACACCACCGGCGCCGACAGGATCTCGCTCGACAGCTGGGTGTTCCACAGCTTCTTGCCGTCCATGTCGAAGGCCAGCAGCTGGCCTTTCTCGCCGCCGACCACGATCAGGTTGCCGTCGGTGCCGACGCCGGCCGACAGCTCGGTGTCGGCCTTGATGCGCCACAGCTGCTTGCCGCTCTCGGCTTCGACGCGCGCGATCGCGCCGTCGCCGCCGGCCACGACCACCGTATTGCCGGTCAGCGCAGGCGAGAAGGTGTAGCCGTGCGCCTTGCCGATATCAAGTTTCCATGCAGTACGCACGGCCATGCTGCCTTTCAGCTCGACCAGCTTGGCCGGCTGGTCGCCCTTCTTTTCGGACGCGAATGGATTGAGCGAATTGAGGGTCGAGCAACCCGTCATCAGGGCCAGTACGCCGACACCAACAAGCTTGCTGCAAATACGCATTTTGTTCTACCTTGTTCCTGGACTATAGAGGACGCAAGGCCCGCGCCGCCGTCAGGCGTGCGCGGGCCCTCTCATGGGGGTGGATTACGCGGCTGCCTTTTGCTCGGCAGCTTTTTCTTGATCCGATTTCTTGTCGGCCGGCACGGTGCCGCCGATCGCTTCCAGCTTGATCTGCACCAGCTGGCGGCCTGGCGCATTGGGATCCATGGCGGCGATCGCCGCGACATAGGCCGCGCGCGCTTCGTTCAGCTTGTTCTGTGCGACCAGCACGTCGCCCTTGCGGTCGTTCACTTCCGAGGTGAACTGCGGCAGGAACTTGCCATTCAAGACCTTCAGCGCTTCGTCGAACGCCTTCTCGTCCAGCAGCACGCCGGCCAGGCGCAGGTTGGCGATCGACTTGTATTCGTCGTTGCCGTGCTCGGCCGCCCACTGCAGCTGCGCCTTGGCGGTTTTCAGGTCGTTGGCTTCGAAGGCGGTCTTGGCCGCGGCCAGGGCCGCCATCGGCGCGTAGGCCGACGCTTCGTACTTGGCGCGGATGTCGCCCGCCACACGCTGCACCTTGGCATTGTCGTTCGCCAGCAGCGAAGTCTGCAGCTCGTCATACAGCGCCGACGCCTCGACCGACTTGTTGCGCTGGTGGGTCTTCCAGTAATTCCAGCCGGCGTAGGAGCCGAGGGCGAGAATCAGCAACCAGATGATGATGTTGCCGTACTTTGCCCAGAACGCCTTGAAGGAATCGAGCTGTTCCTGTTCCGCGTGATCGTATGCCATGTGCGTATTCTTGTAGTGAGTGGTTGGGTAATGTGACCGGCGCCTGGCTTAATGCCTGTGCACGTGGTCGTGATCGTGGTCGTGGTCGCAATTTTCGTCATGGACGTGGCCGCCGACGATCTGGTCGACCAGGTAGTCGACCACTTCCTCGAACGGCACGGCGGCCTGCTGCTGCTCGCCCACTTCGCCGCGCATGGTCTTCACCTGCGCGGCATTGTTCGCGATCTCGTCCTGCCCGATGATGACGGCAAAGGCCGCGCCGCTGCCGTCGGCCTTCTTCATCTGGCTCTTGAAGCTGCCCGCACCTGTTGGCGTTGCGCAATGTAACACAACATCCAGGCCGGCATCCCGAATCCGCTCGGCCAGGATGAAGGACTGCAGCTGCGCATCGATGCCCTGGTGGACCATGTAGACGTCGCATACGTTCGGTTCAAGCGGCTCGCCCAGGCCCTTCATCAGCTCGATGATGCGCTCCATGCCCATCGCGAAACCGACCGCCGGGGTCGGCTTGCCGCCGAAGGTCTCGATCAGCGGATCGTAGCGGCCGCCGGCGCAGATCGTGCCCTGGGCGCCCAGCTCGTCGGTGACCCACTCGAACACGGTGCGGTTGTAGTAATCCAGGCCGCGCACCAGGCGCGGGTTGACGGTGTACTGCACCGCGTTCTTGTCCAGCAGCGCCTTGACGCCGTTGAAGTGGGCCAGCGATTCCTCGCCCAGGTAGTCCAGCAGGCGCGGGGCCGCGTTGACCATCTCCTGCATCGCCGGGTTCTTGGTATCCAGGATGCGCAGCGGATTGCTGTGCAGGCGGCGCTTGGCTTCGGCGTCAAGGATGTCTTCGTGTTTTTCTAGATACACGATCAGGTCGGCGCGGTGGCGGTTGCGCTCCTCGGCGTTGCCGATCGAGTTCAGCTCGAGACGGATGTTCTGCAGGCCCAGGTCATCCCACAGGCGGCGCGACATCATGATCATCTCGGCGTCGATGTCCGGGCCCGAGAAGCCGATCGCTTCGGCGCCGAACTGGAAGAACTGGCGGTAGCGGCCGCGCTGCGGACGCTCGTGGCGGAACATCGGGCCCTTGTACCACAGGCGGCGCGGGCCGTCGTAGACCAGGTTATGTTCGAGCACGGCGCGCACGACGCTGGCGGTGCCTTCCGGGCGCAGGGTCAGCTGGTCGCCGTTCATCGAGTCTTCGAAGGAATACATCTCCTTCTCGACGATGTCGGTGACGGCGCCGATGGCGCGCGCGAACAGGCCGGTCTGCTCGACGATCGGGGTCACGATCTTCTGGTAGCCGTAGCTTTTGAGGATCGTTTCGGTGGTGTTCTCGAACAGCTCCCACAGCGGCGCATCTTGCGGCAGGATGTCGTTCATGCCTTTGATGGCGACGATTTTTTCTGGTTTGGACATATTAGTTAGCTCTTGATCCGTCGTCGTCCCCGCGCAGGCGGGGACCCAAGTTTGCATGCGTTACGGCAGCCCTGAAGACTTAGGTTCCCGCCAAGGCCACCCGGCGAGGGCGGGAACGACGAATTGTGGCCGGTGGCCGTATTTTATTGCGCAACCGCGTCGCGGCTGTAATTCTTCTTCACATAATCGAGCACGATGGTCTTGAACTCATCGACGATGCGCTCACCGCGCAGGGTCGCGAATTTCTGGCCATCGACGAACACCGGCGCGGCCGGCGATTCGCCGGTGCCCGGCAGGCTGATGCCGATGTTCGCGTGCTTCGATTCGCCCGGACCGTTGACGATGCAGCCCATCACGGCCACGTTCATCGCCTCCACGCCCGGATAGGTCTTTTTCCACTCCGGCATCTGCTCGCGCAGGAAGCTCTGGATGTTATCCGCCAGCTCCTGGAACACGGTCGAGGTGGTGCGGCCGCAGCCCGGGCAGGCGATCACCATCGGGGTGAACTTGCGCAGGCCCATGGTCTGCAGGATTTCCTGGCCGACCACCACCTCGCGGGTGCGGTCGCCGCCCGGTTCCGGGGTCAGCGAGATGCGGATGGTGTCGCCGATGCCCTCTTGCAGCAGCACGGACAGGGCCGCGGTCGAGGCGACGATGCCCTTGCTGCCCATGCCGGCCTCGGTCAGGCCCAGGTGCAGCGGATAGTCGCAGCGGCGCGCCAGTTCGCGGTAGACCGCGATCAGGTCCTGCACCCCCGACACCTTGCACGACAGGATGATCTTGTCGCGCGCCAGGCCGACTTCTTCGGCGCGCACGGCATTCTCGATCGCCGACGTGATCAGGGCTTCGTACATCACGGCCTGGGCGCTCCATGGATTGGCGCGTGCCGCGTTCTCGTCCATGATGCGGGCCAGCAGCGACTGGTCCAGACTGCCCCAGTTGACGCCGATGCGGACCGGCTTGTCGTACTTGGCGGCGATCTCGATCATCTGGGCGAACTGGGTGTCGCGCTTGGCGCCCTGCCCCACATTGCCGGGATTGATGCGGTATTTCGACAGCGCCTGCGCGCATTCCGGATAGTCGCGCAGCAGCAGGTGGCCGTTGTAATGGAAGTCGCCGACCAGCGGCACGTCGACTTCCATGCGGTCGAGCTGTTCGCGGATCGCCGGCACGGCAGCCGCCGCCGCCGGGGTGTCGACCGTGATGCGCACGATCTCGGAACCGGCGCGCGCCAGGTCCTTGACCTGGATTGCGGTGCCGATCGCGTCGGCGGTATCGGTATTGGTCATCGACTGCACCACCACGGGGGCGTCGCCGCCCACCCACACCGTGCGGGCGCCATGCGAGACGGCTACCTTGCGGCTGGCGCGGCGCGCCAACGGACCGGAGGGGATTGCTTCGTTCAACGAATTCATTTGGTGTATTCCAGCTTCAGCTTATTTCAGCGCCACGCGCGAGATGGTGCGGCCCGGCTGCTGCGGCAGCGCGATGTCGGCGCCACGCAGGGTCGCGCTCACGCCGCCAGGCGCGCCGACCACCAGGGTCGCCGGGCCGGTCAGTTCGACCGACTCGGTGCTGCCGCCCTTGACCAGGCGCGAGATCAGCGGACGGCCGCCGGCGCTCGGGCGCACTTCGATCCAGGAATCCTCGCGCACGTTCAGCACCAGGGTGTTGGCGCCGGCGGTGGGCGCCACGGCGGTTACGGGCGCAGCGGCGGTCGAGATGCTTGGGGCCTGAGGCGTGGCGGCGCTCGGCGTTCCCGTCGTCGGCGCGTTGGCCGGCGCAGTGGCCGGCGGCGGCACGGCCGGCACCGGTGCGGTCGGGGTGGCCGGCGCCGCGCCCGGCGCGGAACCGGGAGCTGCCGCTGGCGGGGCGCTTTCGCCGGCCGGCGCAGGCACCGAGATCAGCGGCACCGACGGATTGATCAAGCCTTGCGGGGCGCCAGTGCCCGGGGCCGTTCCCGGCGCCACGACACCGGCGGCCGGGTTTTCCAGCACCATGGCGTCGCCCGTCTGGCCATCGCGCTGCAGGTTCGGAATCAGGCCGAACTGCCAGGCCGCGACGGCGGCGCCGGCCACCACCACGACGGCGGCGATCCAGCCCAGCGGCAGGCGATTACGCTTGCCGCCCATCGGGAAACGGGTCTCGGAAAACGTAGCCGGACGCTGTTCGCGGCGCACGGCGCCGGTATTGATCGGGGCGCCGGCCTGGGCTTCCGGCGGCATGTTCAGTTCGATCATCGACACCAGCGGCGCGGCGTCGATCTTGAGCAGCTTGGCATAGACGCGCACGAAGCCGCGTGTCACGGCCGGGCTCGGCAGCGAGGCGTAGTCGCCCGCTTCCAGCGCCACCACCTGGCGCGGGGCCAGCTTCAGCTGGTCCGCCACCTGTTCCACACTCCAGCCCATCGCTTCGCGCTGGGATTGCAGGGTCTTGCCAGGGATGCCGGGCTGGTTGCCTGGCGTTGCCGGCTGATCTGCTTGCTCGTTCATTGTCCTCGTCCTTATCCTCTTGTCACTGAGCTTGTCACTGTGAACTTGTCACTGAGCTTTTAGTTGTGCTTGTTACTCATCGAAGGCGCCGCGCTCGAACGCCGCATATTCGGGCGATCCGGGGAAGCGCCGCCGCAACTGGGCCGCGAGCGTCGCTTCATGGGTCCGGTCACCCAGTTTGCGCTGCACGCGCAGCGCGAGCCAGAGCGCGTCGGCCGGCAATGTCTCGATATTTGCCGTCTCGATCAGGCGATTCACGAAAAAACCGGCGCGCTGCATGTCGCGCCGATCATAGTAGACCCGCGCCAGGCCGGCGTTCACGGCCGGCAGCGACGGGTTCAGGCGCAGGGCCTCGAGCAGGTAGCGCTCGGCCGCGTCGATATTCCGGTTCTTGATGCTGCATGCGCCCGCATTGACCAGCGCGGAGAGCGGCGTCTGGTAGGCGGGATTCTTGAGCGCGGCGTCGAAGTAACGCAGGGCATCAAGCGGCTTGTTCACCGACTGGCACAGGAAGGTGCCGTAGTTGTTCGCGAACTCGGGATTGCCGGGTTCGAGGCGCAGCGCGTAGCGATGGTTCTCGTCGGCCAGCGGGAACTGCCCCATCGAGGTATAGATCAGGGCCCGCAGGCCGTAGGCGTCGGCGTAGTTCGGATCGGCCGCCAGCGCCTGCTTGACTTCGTCGAGGGCGATTTCGGGCTTGCCCTCCTGGTAGTAGCCGACCGCCAGCTGGACCCGGATCGAGGCGCGCTTTTCGAGCGCGGTCTGGTCCGAGGCGGTCTTGAGTTCGCCGTCGCGGGTCGTCGTCGCCCCACCCGCCCCCGTGCCGGCGCAACCGGCCAGCAAAGCGAGGGATAGGGTCGATGCGAATGCGAGCCAGGCGGCGGCGAATTTCATCAGGTCGGGATCTCCACGATACGGCCGAAATCGGCGCCGAACTTCTTCTGGTATTCGGCCATCTTTTCCATGCGCTCGGCCACGCGGGTGCGGTCCTTGACCTCGCCCGCCAGCTGGCCGCAGGCGGCGTCGATGTCGTCGCCGCGCGTCTTGCGCACGGTGGTCACGATGCCGGCGTTCATCAGGACTTCGGCGAAAGCCTTGATGCGCGGGTTCTTGGAGCGGAACAGGCCGGATTCCGGGAACGGGTTGAACGGGATCAGGTTGAACTTGCAGTTCACGCCGACCACGGGGTCGTTCACCAGCGCGATCAGTTCGCGCGCATGTTCGTCGCTGTCGTTGAAGCCGTCGAGCATGCAGTACTCGAAGGTGATGAAGTCGCGCGGTGCAAATTCCAGGTAGCGCTTGCAGGCGGCCATGAGCTCGCGCAACGGGTACTTCTTGTTCAGCGGCACCAGGATGTCGCGCAGCGCATCGTTCGAGGCGTGCAGCGATACGGCCATGGCCACCGGCACGTCTTGCGACAGCTTGTCGATATTCGGCACGACGCCCGAGGTCGACAGGGTCACGCGGCGGCGCGACAGGCCGTAGGCGTTATCGTCGAGCATCATCTTGAGCGCAGTGACGGTCGGCTCGTAGTTCAGCAGCGGCTCGCCCATGCCCATCATGACCACGTTGGTGATCTGGCGTTCGCCTTTCGGGCCGGGCTCGATGCCCTTGGTGCGGCGCAGTTCGAACTCGGCCATCCACAGCTGGCCGATGATCTCGGCCACGGTCAGGTTGCGGTTGAAGCCCTGCTTGCCGGTCGAGCAGAAACGGCAATTGACGGCGCAGCCGGCCTGCGTGGAGATGCACAGGGTGCCGCGGTTTTCTTCCGGGATGAACACGGTCTCGACCGCGTTGCCGTTGCCGACGTCGACCAGCCATTTGCGGGTGCCGTCGCTGGCGGTCTTGTCGCTCACGATCGCCGGCGCGCGCACTTCGGCGCGCGTCTTCAGCTTTTCGCGCAGCGACTTGGCCAGGTCGGTCATGCTGTCAAAATCCGCCGCGCCGAACTGGTGTATCCAACGTTGCAATTGCTTGGCGCGGAACGGTTTCTCACCCAAGTCGGCGCAGTAGGCGACGAGTTGCGCGGGATCAAAGTCCAGCAGGTTGGTGAGAGTTGTCATGGTGTAATCCTATATTCCTGAACCCGCTTGCGCCAGCCCTGGGCTGCGGGCAAGCGGGTTACTCATTTAAATTAGTCCGGGGGAATCAATCCGGGGAACGCCCGGACTGCGCTCCCCCTTACTAATTAACGCGAGTAGACGTTCAGCGCTGGGAAGTAGTAAGCGATTTCCACAGCGGCGGTTTCGGCAGCGTCCGAACCGTGAACGGCGTTGGCGTCGATCGAATCGGCGAAGTCGGCGCGGATGGTGCCGGCGTCAGCTTTCTTAGGATCGGTAGCGCCCATCAGGTCGCGGTTTTTCAGGATCGCGCCTTCGCCTTCCAACACCTGGATCATCACAGGACCCGAGATCATGAAGTCGACCAGGTCCTTGAAGAATGGACGTGCAGCGTGCACTGCGTAGAAGCCTTCGGCTTCAGCGCGCGACAGTTGCACCATGCGTGCAGCCACGACCTTCAGGCCGGCTTCTTCGAAACGGCTATAGATTTTGCCGATCACGTTTTTTGCAACTGCGTCAGGCTTGATGATGGACAGGGTGCGTTCGATTGCCATGAGAAAACTCCAATAAATGTTAGGTTATGAACTGAGAAATTCGCGTGAACTTTGGGACTCAATCAACCTTTAATTTTACCATATCTGCCCCAGATATCCGATATTGCGGTAGTGGCAAGCATGGTGTTACAGTGGCGGCAAAAGTCCGTCCAGTTTCCTCGTTTTCTTCATCTTCAGTTAAGAAACATGACGTAGGATTGTTGTGACGTACCTCGCGAGTCACTCGCTCGTACCATTCATCTAACCGGAGGCACTATATGTACCCTAGTACCCAACAGCAAAGTACCATCGACCTGAGCAAAGGTGGTCAGGCCACGCGTAACAAAGTGTTACGTAACACGTATTGGCTGCTGGCGCTGTCGATGATCCCGACCGTCCTGGGCGCCGTTGCCGGCATGTCCTTCGGCATCGCCTTCACCGGCATCATGGGCTTCGTGATCTTCCTGGCAGTCGCCTTCGGCTTCATGTGGGCCATCGAGAAGAACAAGGATTCCGGCCTGGGCGTCGCCCTGCTGCTCGGTTTCACCTTCTTCATGGGCATGATGCTGGCCCCGTTGCTGACCCACACGCTCAATTACTCGAACGGCGCCAGCCTGATCATGACCGCCTTCGGCGGCACCGCGGTCGTGTTCGCCGTGATGGCCAGCATCGCCACCACCACCAAGCGCGACTTCTCGGGCATGGGCAGCTGGCTGATGGCCGGCGTGGTCGTCCTGCTGCTGGCGGTCGTCGCCAACATCTTCCTGCAGATGTCGGTGCTGTCGATCGTGATCTCGGTCCTGGCGATCGGTATCTTCTCGGCCTTCATCCTGTATGACGTGCAGCGCATCGTCAACGGCGGCGAGACCAATTACGTCACCGCGACCCTGTCGATCTACCTGAACGTGTTCAACATCTTCAGCGCCCTGCTGCGCCTGCTGGGCATCGTGGGCGGCGACGACTGATCGATCGCTTCTCCGACAAGAAAACCGGCCTTCGCGGCCGGTTTTTTTATGACCTGTTCACGCAAAAAACACACAAGCGGGGTCAGGTCTGACATTCGGACACGGCCTCTGCAATTGTCATTCGCGACACAATCCAGGTCGCGTCCGAATGTCAGACCTGATCCCGGTTTGTTTATGGACGTGTCAAACGCAGCAGGCTGGCATCGACGCCATCCGTGAGAACGTAGATGGCGCCGTCCCGACCGACCTTAACGTCGCGCATGCGCTGATTCAGCTCGGCCAGCAGCGTCTGCTGCCCGACGATCTTGCCACCTTCGCGCAGCACGCGGTGGATGGCCTTGCCCCGCAATGCGGGCACCAGCAGGTCGCCGCGCCACGCGGGGAACTGGTCGCCGTGGTAGACCGCCAGGCCGGCCGGCGCGATCGATGGCGTCCATTCCAGCAGCGGCGGCTCGAAGCCGGCCAGGCGGCTGAACGGCGTCACCCGGCCGAACGGATAATCGATGCCGGCCGTGACGACCGGCCAGCCGTAATTCGCTCCCGCCACGATGCGGTTGATCTCGTCGCCGCCGCGCGCGCCGTGTTCCGTCAGCAAAAGCTCGCCGGTGGCCGGATCGACGGCGATGCCCTGCGGATTGCGATGGCCGCGGCTGTAGACTTCGGGCGCGGCGCCGGGGCGGCCGACGAAAGGATTGTCGGATGGCGCCTTGCCGTCGCGGTCGAGCCGGACCACCGTTCCCAGGTGATTGGCGACGTTCTGCGCCTCTTCGCGGCGCCAGTTGCCGTCGCCGACCGTCAGCACCAGCGTGCCGTCCGGCAGGAACGCGATGCGTCCGCCATTGTTGCCGGCGCGCGGCTTCGGCGTGGAGCTGAACAGCACGCGCACATCCTCGAGCCGGTCGCCCGCCAGCCGGGCCCGCACCAGGCGCGTGCCGTTCGCGCCCTCCTCTCCATGGCCCATCGTCAGGTACAGCAAGCCGTTGCGCGCAAAATCGGGATCGAGGGCGACGTCCATCAGGCCGACCGTGCCGCCGCGCTGGAATACGGGCGGCAATCCCGCGGTCGCGATCGGCGTCTTTACGCCATCGGTGGCAATCACCAGCAGGCGCCCGCCCATCTCGGTGACCAGCAGGCGGCCGTCCGGAAGGAAGGCCAGCGACCATGGACGATCCAGCCCCTGCGCCACGGTCTCGACGCGGTAGCTGGCGGGGTCGACGGCCTCGAGCTTGTCGGCCGCGCCTGGCGAGGTGATGAGGAAGAGTGCTGCAGGCACCAGCGCCAACAGCGCCACCGCCAGCAACTGGCGCCGCGGCGAGGAAGCCTGCCGCGCCGGCGAAGTCATGCATGCATACACGAGGCCGCCGGCGATCCCGCTCATGGCCATCAGGGCGTGGTCGAGCGCACCGCGGGTCGCGGCGATCGCCGGCATGGGAATGACGTTGAGCATCAGCCAGAAGGCCGCCCACAGGCCGGCGACGGCGGCCGCGACGAATAGTGGCGAGCGGCGCCTTATCGCGGCAAGGCGTTCGATTGCGTGCGTAGCCAGCATCGCGGGCAGCAGCGCCGCCAGCGCGATCCCGGTCATGACCGGGCCGAAGCCGGCCAGGTCTTGCAAGGTGGTCCAGGCCCGCAACCCTGGCGTGACCGAGGCGCCGAGGGCGGTCAGCTCACCGAGATTGACCTGGGTCTGGATCAGGCTGGCCACCAGGCCGGTCGCGACGGCTGCGGCCAGCAAGGCTGCCGCGTGGCGGCCCGCCCGCTTCAATCAGGCCGCCGCGTCGGAGGCGGCAGGTACGTCAGCAGGCACAAAAGTGCTGCCATCCGCCGCCGGCACCGGCTTGGCGCCCAGTTCGAACACGCCGACCGATTCGACGTGCGAGGTATGCGGGAACATGTTCACCACGCCCGCCTTCTTCATCACATAGCCAGCCTTGTGCACCAGGATGCCGGCGTCGCGCGCCAGCGTCGACGGGCTGCACGAGACGTAGACGATACGCTGCGGCATCAGGTCTTCGTGGGTCTCGCGCAGTTCGGCCAGCGCCAGCGCCAGCGCCATGGCGCCGTCACGCGGCGGGTCGATCAGCATGCGGTCGAACTTGCCCAGTGCCACCAGGTCGTCCTTGGTGACTTCGAACAGGTTGCGGGTCGAGAACGAGGTTTTCTCCGCCAGGCCGTTGGCCCTGGCATTGTCCAGCGCACGCGTGGTGAGCGCCGTGCTGCCCTCGATGCCGACCACCTCGCGCGCCTGGGTCGCCAGCGGCAGCGTGAAGTTGCCCAGGCCGCAGAACAGGTCGGCCACGCGGTCTTGCGGCTGCACTTCGAGCAGGCGCAGCGCCTTGGCCACCAGCACGCGGTTGATGTGGTGGTTCACCTGGGTGAAATCGGTCGGCTTGAACGGCATGCGGATGCCGAACTCCGGGAGCGTGTAGTACAGCTCCTTGCCCAGCGGGTAGAACGGATAGGCGGTGTCCGGGCCCTTCGGCTGCAGCCACCACTGGATGCCCCACTGGTCGGCGAAGGCTTTCACCAGGGTTTCGTCGGCGGCGGTGAGCGGCGCCATGATGCGCAGTACCAGCACCGTGGTCTCTTCGCCGATCGCCACCTCGATCTGCGGCATCTGGTTATAGATCGACAGGCCGCCGACCAGCTCGCGCAGCGGCACCAGCAGGCGCGCGACGTGGTCCGGCAGGATCTCGCAGGTCGTGATGTCGGCCACGTAGGACGAGGCGCGCTCGTGGAAGCCCACCAGGACGCCGCCCTTTTTCGCCACGTGGCGCACCGACAGGCGCGCGCGGTAGCGGTAATCCCAGGTCGGGCCGTACATCGGGCGCATGATCATCTCGGCCTTCACTTTGCCGAGGTGCCACAGGTTGTCCTCCAGCACGCGGCCCTTCATCGCCACCTGCGCGCTCGGCTCCAGGTGCTGCATCGAGCAACCGCCGCAGTAGCCGAAATGCTGGCACTTCGGCTCGACCCGCATCGACGAGGCGCGCTGCAGGGTGACCATGCGGCCCGCTTCCCAGTTCTTTTTCTTGCGCGTCGTCTCGAAGCTGACGCGTTCGCCCGGCAGCGCGCCTTCGACGAAGATCACCTTGCCTGGCGAGCCGTCCTCGTTCTCGAGGTGGCCAACGCCGCGCCCGTCCATGTCGAGGGATTTGATGTCGATGAAGATTTCTTGCATGGTGATGAGAAAGTGGAGTGAAGGCAGGGAGCTGGCCCTGGCCGGCGGCGCGCACGATGGCCGCGCAAAAAAGAAAAATGGCCGAAAAGGCCCGGCGGCATGATAGCAAGGAATCGAAGTGGACGCTACCGGACAGGTTGCTGCTACAACAATGAATCCCGCACCACGCCGCGCGCCGCCATCGCCCGCTTGAGCTTGACCAGCGCCTCCTGCTGGATCTGGCGCACCCGCTCGCGCGTCACGCCCATCTCTTCGGCCAGGGTTTCCAGGGTGGCCGGATCGTCGTTGTCGAGGCCGAAACGGCGGGTAACGACCAGACGCTGCTTGTCCGGCAGCCGGGTCAGCCAGTCGCGCACCAGCAGCGCCACCTCTTGCTGCTCGGCGTGGGCGTCGGGACTGCCCTCGCCGTCGTCGGGCAGCATGTCCATCAGGCTCGATTGCGGATCGTTGTCGAGCGGCGCATCGAGCGAGGTCGCGTGCTCGGACAGGGTCAGTATGTCTTGCACTTCCTCGACCGGGCGGCCGACCAGGCTTGCGATGTCCTCGCTCGAGGCTTCCTTGCCGTCGTGCTTCTGGGCCTCGAGGTGGTATTTGGCGCGCAGCACGCCGTTGAGCTCGCGCACCATGTGCACCGGCAGGCGCACGGTGCGGGCCTGGTTCATGATGGCGCGCTCGATGCTCTGGCGGATCCACCAGGTGGCATAGGTCGAGAAACGGAAGCCGCGCTCGGGTTCGAACTTGTCGATGGCGCGCATCAGGCCGATATTGCCCTCCTCGATCAGGTCGAGCAGGACCACGCCGCGGTTGATGTAGTGCTTGGCGATCGAGACGACCAGGCGCAGGTTATGCTCGATCATCTTCTGGCGCGCGTTGAAGTCGCCGGACTTCGCCAGGGTGGCGAAGTGGACTTCCTCGGCCGCCGTGAGGAGCGGCCGGGCGCCGATCTGGTTCAGGTAGTGCTGGGTGGTGTCGGTCGCGAGCTCGGCCTGCAAGACCTTTCGCAACTCGTCGACCGTCTCGATGCCGGCATGGCGCGTGACCGCCTCTTCGCCCGCCGCGCCGTCGATGCCGTCGTCCGCATGCGCGCGCTCGCTTTCCGGTTCGTCCGGAAACTCGTCCGTATCCTCCTGGTCCAGCGAGTGCGGCGGCTGCGTCATACCGTTCCTAACGAACGGGCAAGAACCTCGTCGGGTCGACCGGCTTGCCCTGCTGACGAATCTCGAAGTGCAACTTGACCACGTCGGCATCGGAGTCGCCCATCTCGGCGATCACCTGGCCACGGTTCACGTTGTCGCCCTCCTTGACC
>DDKG01000041.1 GCA_002339265.1 Massilia sp. UBA2604
CCGGTCAGCAATCCGGTGCGCGCGCTGGTGCCGGTGCCGATGGACGCCGGCGGCGGCATGGGCGTGTTCCCGCTGCACGACATCAGCGTCGGCGGCATCGCCCTGCTCGACAACAAGCTCCAGCTGGGCGCCAGTGTCGGCCGCGTGATCGAAGGCTGCCGCATCGAGCTGCCCGAGATCGGTCCGATCGCGACCTCGCTCGAAATCCGCAACTCGCTCGACCTCACGCTGCTGAACCAGAAGACCAGCCGCCGCCTGGGCTGCCAGTTCGTCGACATCTCGCGCGGCGGCCTGGCGGCGGTGCAGCGCTACATCACCAAGCTCGAACGCGAGCGCAACGCGAAGCTGGCCGGCCTGGCCTGACTCACCTGGCTCCGGCCTGGGCAATCATACGGCTGGCGCAGCATAGCGCGGCGCCGGCGCGGCATTGCCGAACAGCCCTGCCAGCTCGCGCCGCGCAGCGTCGAACGCGGTCCATTTCTCTCCCTCGTGCAGGCCCGGAATGGTGACCTGCTCGCCCTGCGCCAGGCCCGCCAGCGCGGCGTCGACCAGGTCGTCCACGCTCATGATGACCGATGCCGGCAGGCGCTCCAGCGCATGTCCCAGCGTGTCCCAGAAGCCGGTGGCGGTCACGCCCGGCAGCACCGCCTGCACGCGCAGGCCCTTTGGCCCGAACTCGTGCTGCAACGCCTGGGTAAATGCCAGCACATAGGATTTGCTGGCGCCGTACACCCCATTCATCATCTCGGTCGCGATGGCGACGATCGACGACACGTTGACGATCGTGCCGGCGCCGCGCGCCGCCATGCCGGGCGCCACCGCATAACACAGGCGGGTCAGCGCGGTGACGTTCAGCGCGATCATCCGGTCCATCGCATCGGCGTCGTCGCCATGCAGCGGCGCGACCGAGCCGATGCCGGCGCTGTTCACCAGCACCGCGACGTCGGCGCGCACGCGCAGCAGCGCCTCCACGCGGCGCAGCGCGTGCGGATCGACCAGGTCGGCGGCCAGCACCTCGACCCGGCGGTCGGTGGCGGCGCGCACCAGGCTGGCCACGCGTCCCAGGCGATCTTCGTCGCGTGCGACTAGCACCAGGTCATACCCCTGGCGCGCCAGGCGGTCGGCATACACGGCGCCCATGCCGGTCGATGCGCCGGTGATGACCACCGTTCCCTTGCTTGCTTGTGTCATGGATGTCCCTTTCAGTTATCGACCGGGGCAAGTCTAGCGAGCCGGATTTAAACATGCAATACAGATACCTATTTAATCGGAGGGAGACCGGCATGCGGCATCGGCAGGGCCGCCAGAACGCCTATCCCTTATGGGAGAGCCGCGAAAAAAGCCGCGCCGCATGTCACAGCCGGACTTGCCCGTTCGTCTTGTCTGCAAGAAGGCCGCACAGTGCGTCCTCGCCACCCTGAAAGGAATCCATCATGTCCGCACGCCTGAACCTGTTCACCCTGGCCCCCGCCAACCTGAAAGCCATGGTCAACCTGTCGATGACCAACCGCCAGAGCTCGATCGGCGAACACCTGTTCGAGCTGGTGCAGCTGCGCGTCTCGCAGGTCAATGGCTGCGGCGTCTGCATCGATATGCACTGGCGCGACCTGATCAAGCAGGGGGCCGATCCGCGCCACCTGAACTCCCTGGCCGCATGGCGCGAATCGCCGTTCTTCAGCGAGCGCGAACGCGCCGCCCTGGCCTGGGCCGACGCCGTCAACGCCCTGCCGCACCGCGACGATACCGACGCTGCGTGGCCGGCCCTGCGCGAGCATTTCAGCGAGACCGAGATCGTCGAACTTGGCTATACTATCGCGGCGATTCGTGGTTGGAACGTCATCAACCTGAGTCTGCGCAACCAGATCCCGGTGCATCCCGCCCCGGGCATGTAATCGACGATCGATGGACACGGCCGCGCGCGAACCTTCTCCCTCCCTGACGCTTCCCGCGGCCGCCCTGCACGGCCACGATACCGCGACCCTGTCCCAGGCGATGGGGCTGCTCGCCATCGTGGGCGACCTGAGCATGGGCCAGCCGATCGACGGCTCGGAGCGCGCCGCGCGCCTGGCCGCGCTCGTGGCCGCGGCGGCCGGCGCCGACGCCGCGGCGTGCGAGCACGCGCGCATGGTGGCGCTGCTGCGCTGGTCGGGCTGCACCGCCAACGCGGCCGGCTTCGCCACGATGCTGGGCGACGACGTCGGCGCGCGCCATGCGCTGGTGAGCCGCACCCTGAACGCCCAACAGTCGGCGCGCCTGCGCGACACCACCGAGCTGGCCGAAATCCACTGCGAAGTCGCGGGCGACATCGCCGCCATGATGGGCTTGCCGGCCGCGGTCGAAAGCGGCTTGCGCCATGTGTGGGAACACTACGACGGCAGCGGCCTTCCCCTCCACCTGCGCGGCGACGAAGTGCCAAACGTGGTGTACCACGCGGCGCTGGGCGGCGACCTCGAGATCCTGGCGCGCGTGCACGGCGTCGACCGCGCGCTGGAGATGATCGCGCAGCTGGGCGACGTCAAGTATCCGACGCGCCTGGTGGCGCTGGTGGCGCCACATGCGCGCGCCTGGCTCGACGAACTGGAGGCCGAGGAAGCGCGATCGTCGCAGCCGGATTTTCTTCCGGTATCGGTGCCGCTCACGCTGGTGGCCGACATGATCGAACTGAAGCTGCCGTGGCTGGCCGGCTATTCGCGCCGCGTCGCGCTGCTGGCGCAGGAGGCGGCGCAGCTGGTGGGGCTGCCGGAAGCGCAGCAGCGCGCGGTGGCACGCGCCGCCCTGCTGCACGGGATCGGGCGCGCCGCGGTGACCAACACCGTGTGGGAGCGCAATGGCAAACTGAGCGCCGCCGATTGGGAAGCGGTGCGCCTGGTGCCCTACTGGACCGCGCGCGCCGGCAGCCGCATCGACGGCCTGGGGCCGGACGCGCAGCTGGCCTCGCACGTCTACGAACGGCTCGACGGCAGCGGCTATTTTCGCAGCCTGGACGCGAGCGCCCTTGGCGCGCCGCAGCGCCTGCTGGGCGTGAGCGCCGCTTGGGCTGCCCTGCGTTCGCCGCGGCCGTGGCGCGCCGCCCACGAGCCGGCGGCGGCCCAGGCCCTGCTCGAAGCCCAGGTGACGGGGGGCCGCTTCGACCGCGCCACGGTCGACGCCGTCCTGGCCGCGGCGGCGGGCGTTCGCGCCGCGCCGGGCAACCGTTCGAATGCCGCGGGCAGTGCCAACGGAAGCGCCGGTGCCGGAGCGGCGGCGCGCGCCACGCTGTCGGCGCGCGAAGCCGAGGTCTTGCAGCGCATCAGTCTCGGGGAGAGCAACAAGGAGGCCGCGCGCGCCATGCGCATCAGCCCCAGCACCGTCCGCACCCACGTCGAGAGCATCTTCCGCAAGCTCGATTGCTCGACCCGCGCCGCCGCCACCCTCAAGGCGCTGACCCTCGGCCTGATCTAGCAGCTTGTCCAGGACGATCGGCTCGAGCGGGCCGCGGAACATATAGCCGCGCAGCGGCACGTTGACGATCCAGCCGCCGGCATCGGGCGCCACCGCACCCAGCGCCTTGCGCAGGTTCGAGACGTGCACGCGCACGTTCGATTCTTCGACCACCAGGCCCGGCCACACCAGGCGCAGCAGTTCATCCTTGCCCACCACCTCGCCGGCGCGCCGCACCAGGCACACCAGCAGGTCGAAGGCGCGCGAGCCCAGCGCCACTTCGCGCCCGCCGGCTTCGAGCCGGCGCCGGCGCGGGAACAGCACGCATGGTCCGATGCGCCATCCTGTCTTCACTTCGTTCTCCTGCATGGCGCGGCGTGGCCGCGCCGTGCGTCTCACATCACGATGTCACGCCGCGGTATCGATCGAGCGCGCCATCGCGCCCAGCACCGCCGCGGCGTCGTACTGGGCCGCATGGCGCCGGTGCAGCGCGCCGATGGCGGTGGGGTCCATGGCGCCGCGCCCTTCGAGCTGGCGGCGAAAATCCGCATCGCGGAACGGGTCGCGCACGCTGTCGCCGAATTCCTCCAGTCCCAGGCGGCCATCGCCGTCGATGTCGAGCATCGAATGCAGCTTGGTGGCGCGCTCCATCTGTTCGTCGCCGCCAAGCCCGATCGCCAGTTCGTCGACGCCGATGATGCCGTCGCCATCGGTGTCGATCGACTTCGCCACCTCCTGCTTGTACAGCGTGGTGTACGAGCCCTGGGTCATCGTCATTCCCTGGCTGGCGAAACGCGCGATGGCGCCGGCGTGGCGCGCCGCATTCTCTTCGAAACGGCGCTTGTCGTCGGCCGAGTCGGCGCGCGCCTGGGCGAAGTCGAACCCAGGCCGGCCGGCGCCAGGCCGGGCGCCGCCGATGCGCGATGCGGCCAGCGATGGCGATTGCAGATGCGAGGCAGTGATTTGCATGGCTGTTCCATCATGGATGAGGGATGGTTATCGTGGCGCCGAATGCTCCCTGGATAAAGAGCCAAGATTGGACGGAGTGGCCGGTCCATCGCCTGAACCCGCAAAGTCGCATCGCGCGCTACCGGCGCCCTGGACCAAGATCCTCCTTTAGCACTGGGCCAAACCGATCTTGGCCCAGTCCGCGCTTTCGTAACAACCGGTCCAAGTGCATAATTAACCACAAAGGAGAAACGAAGCACATGCAAGACCTGTCCGTCAGCGACTACCTGAAATTCGACACCAGCAGCCCGGTCCCGCTGTACCGCCAGATCCATGCGCGCGTGCGCGAGGCGGTCGACACCGGCGTGCTCAAGGCGGGCGACCGCATCCCCGCCACCCGCGTGCTGGCCGAGGAGCTCGGGCTGGCGCGCGGCACGGTGGCCGCCGCCTATGCGCAGCTGGCGGCCGAGGGCTACCTGGAGGTGCGCGGCGCGGCCGGCTCGGTGATCGCCCAGCGTACATCCGGTGACACCCCGCCGGCGCGCCCCAAGGTGGCGCCGCGCGCGCGCCCGCTGCCGCTGGACGTCGGCGGCGCCGTCACCCCGCTGCCGTTCCAGATGGGATTGCCGGCGCTGGACGCCTTTCCGCGCAAGGTGTGGGCGCGCATGGCGGCGCGCACCGCGCGTTCGCTACAGACGCGCCACCTGCTGAAGGAGTCGAGCTTCGGCGCGCCCGCCCTGCGCACCGCCATCGCCAGCTACCTCAAGCTCGCGCGCGGGATCGACTGCACGCCCTGCCAGGTATTCGTCAGCCCCGGCTACCGCGAGGTCCTGGGCCTGGTCGCGCACGCCCTGCTCACGCCGGGCGACATGGTGTGGACCGAGGAGCCGGGCTTTCCCCCCACGCGCCACCTGCTGGCGGGCCTGGGCTACGTGCCGCGGCCGGCCCCGGTCGACGAGCATGGCCTGGACGTGGCGCGCGCCGCGCTGCTGGCGCCGGGGGCGCGCATGGCGGTGGTCACCCCGGGCCACCAGTGCCCGCTCACGATCAGCATGCCGCAGGCGCGGCGCCAGGCCTTGCTCGACTGGGCCGGCGCCCACGACGCCTGGATCGTCGAGGACGACTACGACGGCGAGTTTCGCCACAGCGGGCGGCCGCTGCCGGCCCTGGCCAGCATGGACCGCGCCGGCCGCGTGATCTATAGCGGCAGCTTCAGCAAGGTGATGTTCCCGGGGCTGCGCCAGTCCTACGTGGTGGTGCCGCCCGAGCTGGTCGAACGCTTCGAGGACGCCGCCAGCCTGCTGGGCAACGGCTGCCCGGCGCTCACCCAGGCCATCCTGTGCGAGTTCATGCAGGACGGCCACTTCGTGCGCCACGTCCAGGCCATGCGCCGCCTGTACGCCGAGCGCCGCGACGTCACGGCGCGCGCGCTGGCCCCGGCTTTCGGTGCGCGCGCCACGATCCTGCCCCAGGCTGGCGGCCTGCACCTGGTGGCCGAGGTCGCGCCCGGCGCCGACCGCCTGCTCGCCGCGCGCCTGCGCGAACATGGCCTGGCGCCGCTGGCGCTGGCCGAATTCCACGCCGGCACGCCCACGCGCAGCGCGCTCCTGATGAACTTCACGAATGTCTCCAGCAGTGCCCAGGCCGAAGAACTGGCGCGGCGGGTGGCGCAAGCCTTGGCCCGGTCCATGCCGTAATGGAGAGCACAGCCGGCACATCCGCGCGGCGCGCGAGGGTAACGTAGCGGCCCCGGACTGGCGTCTACCCTAAGCCGTATTGCGGCGGTGGGCCGCTATTTCGTATCTTTGGGGCATCTTTTACCGGCCCGCACCTGGGCCGACTTTCCTACGCCCGGACCCGCCATGAATACCATGACCATCCTGCTGTCCTCGTTCATCCTCTCGGTGACGGGGCTGGCGATCTTCATCTGGTCGCTGCGCAATCGCCTGTTCGAGGCCAGCCCCGCCGCGGCCCGCACCATCTTCTCGGAAGGCGAGATCGGCCGCAGCGACGACCCCGCCGCCACGCCGAGCCAGGCCGCCGCCCAGGCTGCGCGCGATATCGCCCCGCCCCTCACCGAGGACGAGGCGCGGCAGTTGAACCAGGAACTGGAGGCGCGGGTCGAGGCCGACCGTTCGAGCTCGCTGGTCACCTTCCTGTTCCTCGGCTGCGCCGTCGTGTGGCTGCTGGTGGCGACCGCCGCGGGCCTGCTCAGCTCCATCAAGCTGCACGAGCCTGACCTCTTGGTGAACCAGGCCTGGCTCACCTTCGGGCGCATGCGCACCATCCACCTGAACGCGGTGGCCTATGGCTGGGCGCCGATGGCGGCGCTGGGCCTGGCGATGTGGCTGCTGCCACGCCTGCTCAAGACGCCGCTGGTCGGCGCGCGCTACGCGATCGCCGGCGCCATGGTGTGGAACGCGGGCCTGATCGCAGGCCTGGGCTGCATTGCGGTGGGCATCAGCGATGGGCTGGAGTGGCTCGAGATCCCGTGGCAGGTCGACATCCTGTTCGTCGCCGGCGGCGCCCTGGTGGGCCTGCCGCTGGTCTACACCTTGCAGGCGCGCACCGTGCGCCACCTGTACGTGTCGGTCTGGTACATGGGCGCGGCGCTGTTCTGGTTCCCCACCCTGTTCCTGGTCGGTAACCTGCCGGCGATGCACTTCGGCGTGCAGCAGGCGGCCATGAACTGGTGGTTCGGCCACAACGTGCTGGGCCTGTTCTATACGCCGATGGCGCTGGCCTGCGTGTATTACTTTTTACCGAAGATCATCGGCCGTCCGATCCAGTCGTACAACCTGTCGCTGGTGGGTTTCTGGTCGCTGGCCTTCTTCTATGGCCAGGTCGGCGGCCACCACCTGATCGGCGGCCCGGTGCCGGGCTGGCTGATCACGCTGTCGATCGTGCAGAGCGTGATGATGATCGTGCCGGTGCTGGCGTTCTCGATCAACCAGCACCTGACCATGAGGGGCCACTTCAGGCGCCTGTGGGATTCGCCCACGCTGCGCTTCATCGTGCTGGGCGGGATGATGTACACCCTGAGTTCCATCCAGGGCTCGATCGAGGCGCTGCGCAGCGTGAACACCATTGCGCACTTCACCCACTTTACCGTGGCCCACGCCCACCTCGGCCTGTACGGCTTCTTCACGCTGGTGATGTTCGGCGCCGTGTACTTCGTGATGCCGCGCGTGATGGACTGGGAGTGGCCGTATCCGAACCTGATCTCGCTGCATTTCTGGCTGGTGGTGCTGGGCTTTAGCATTTATTTCGTCGGCCTGTCGATCGGCGGCTGGCTGCAGGGCCTGGCCATGCTGGATGCGGCGAAGCCGTTCATGGATTCGGTCAACGTGACCGTCCCCTGGCTCAAGAGCCGCTCGGTGGGCGGCGCCATCATGGCCCTCGGCCACCTGGTGTTCGCGATCCACTTCGTGCTGATGGCGACCCGCCGCGGCGTGGCGCGCCAGGGCGCGGCGCTGCTGAACGAACCACTCAAGGCCACCACCATCCCGACGGCGGCCTGAAAGGAAGACCATGCAAGACGAACTCAAACTGCTGGGCGGCGCAATGGTGACGCTGGCGCTGGCGACATCGGCGTTGGTGGTGGTGCCGCACATGCAGCTCAAGGACGGCGAACCGCCGCCGGGACTCAAGCCCTATTCCTCGGCCGAGCTGCGCGGACGTCAGGTGTACATCGCCAACGGCTGCATCTATTGCCACTCGCAGCAGCCGCGCGACCCGATCCAGGCGCCGGACGACAAGCGCGGCTGGGGCCGCGCCTCGGTGGCCGCTGACTACCACTACGACAAACCGCACCTGCTGGGCACCATGCGCACCGGGCCCGACCTGTTCAACATCGGCGCGCGCCAGCCCAGCGTCGACTGGCACCTGGGCCACATGTACCAGCCGCGCGCCTACGTCGCCGGCTCGATCATGCCGGCCTATCCCTACCTGTTCGAAGTCAAGGACAAGGCCGACGAAGGCGACCGGGTGGTGACGCTGCCGCGCGGCTATACGCCGGCCGGCAAGGTGGTGGTGGCGCGCCAGGAGGCGCTCGACCTGGTGGCCTACCTGGTGGGCCTGGACCACACCTATCCGGCGGTCGAGACGATCGGCACGCAGAGGGAACGCAAATGAGCGAGCAGCAGCACGACCACGAACGCGCGCAGCGCCGCGAGAACCCGGATCCAACCGAAGGCGAGCGCCCGTTCCCGAAACCGCTGATGGCGGTGGTGATCGGCCTGGTGGCATGGGGCATCGGCTACATCTACATCACCCAGAGCAACGACGACGCCGCCTTCGGCGACCACCGCACCCTGGCCACCTTGCAGGGACCGGCGCCGGGCGCCAAGGTCGACGGCGCGCAGATCTACAACGCCCAATGCGTGGCCTGCCACCAGGCCAGCGGCCTGGGCCTGGCCGGCGTGTTCCCGCCGCTGGCGGAATCGGAATGGGTGACGGGCGATCCGAAGCGCCTGGCGCAGATCGTGCTGCACGGCGTGAGCGGCACGCTGACGGTGAAAGGCGCCGCCTACAACGGCATGATGCCGCCCTTCAAGGACAAGCTGGACGACGCCGAGATGGCGGCGCTGCTGACCCATATCCGCAGCCAGTTCGGCAACCGCGCCGAAGCGGTCGATGCCAAGCTGGTGGCCCAGGCGCGCAGCGCCAGCGCCGAGCGCACGGCGCCGTGGAAGGGCGACGATGAACTCGCCTCGTTCAAGTAGCCGCGCCACCGCGTTCGCGGTACTGGCCATCGTCCTCGCCGGCAGCGCCGCCCTGTATTACGGCAGCAGCGGCTTTCGCGCGATCTCCACCGAGTCCGCGCGCCGCATCGCGGTGGCCGAACGTCCGCTGCGCTTGCCGCAAGCGACGCTGAGCGGCGCCGACGGCAATGCCCGCCTGTTGGCCGACGAACTGCGGCTCGACGGCCGCATCACCGTGGTCACCTTCATCTATGCCCGCTGCCAGTCGATCTGCCGCGTGGTGGGCAGCGAATTGCAGCAGATGCAGGACGAGATCCGCGCGCGCGGCGCCGGCGACCGCGTGCGCCTGGTGACGATCAGCTTCGACCCGCGCGACGACGCCCGCGCACTGACCCAGTATGGCCGCATGATGAAGAGCGATCCGGACGTGTGGCGCCTGTACGGGATACCGGTCGAATCCGAACGGCGCCGCCTGCTCGACGCCTTCGGCGTGATCGTGGTGCCGGCGCCGCTGGGCGAGTTCGAACACAATGCGGCCTTCCACGTGGTCGACCGCGGCGGGCGCCTGGTGCGCATCCTCGACTATAGCGAGCCCGGCACGGCGCTCGACGACGCGATGGCGCGCGCCGCGGAAAGGATGTAGGCGATGACGCGCCTGATGCGCTGGAGCGGCCCCGCGCTGCTGGGGGTGTTGCTGGCCACCCGCGCGCCGCTGGAAGCATCGATGCTGCGCCACATGCTGGTTCAGCTGCCGCTGCTGGTGCTGTGCGGCGCGCTGCTGCGGCCCTGGCTACGCCTGCCGCCGGGCCTGGCGCGCTGGGACTTCCAGGGCCTGACGACCTTCACCGCGGCGGCCTTCATCACCACCTACTGGATGATCCCGCGGGCGCTGGAACAGGCGCTGTTCGAGCCTCTTGCGGCCGGCGCCAAATTCGCCGGCCTGCTGCTGCTCGGCGCCGCCTTGCCGGGCGCCCTGCGCCGGGCCCACGTCGTGGTCCAGCTGTTCTTTGTCGCCAATATCTGCGCCATGATGGCGATTGCCGGCATGCTGTACCGCGAGCTGCCGCAGCGCCTGTGCAATGCCTATCTGCTGGACGACCAGACCGTCACCGGCACTGCCCTCGTCGCACTGGCGCTGCTGTTGGGCGTGGCATGGTGCGTCGTCAATGCCCGTCATTTCGTCGACCAGCCGGAGCGGCCGGAGCGGCCGATGACCGGGCGCTGACTGGGAGCAGGTCACGCGCGCCCCTTGGCCCGCAGCCCCCGGCACGTCATTCCCGCGCAGGCGGGAATCCAAGTATGCGCGCATGACCACATCATTTGATGCTTGCCACTGCGCGGAGGCCTTGGATTCCCGCCTGCGCGGGAATGACGTGCTGAGGCTGCAGGCTAACGATGAGTGCTTGGGCTGTGGCCTTTCAGAAACCCGCAGCGCCACGCGCTCAGTTATAGGCGCTGCGGATGCCGCTGCCGGGACGGATCAGGCCGCGCTGGGTGGCGACCACCACCGCATGGGTGCGCGCGGTGGCGTCGAGCTTGCTCATCACGCCCTTCACATGGGTCTTGACGGTGCCGACGCCGATGCCCAGCTTGCGGGCGATCGACTTGTTGCAGCAGCCTTCGGCCAGCAGTTGCAGCACGTCGGTCTCGCGGCCGGTGAGGGTTTCGCGGCTGAGGCTATCGGCCACGCTGCGCGTCACCGATTCGCTCAGGTAGCGCTGGCCCTGGGCCAGCGAGGCGACCGCCTTGAGCAGCTCGTCCTGGCTGCAGGACTGCAGCACATAGCCATGCACGCCCGCATCCATCGCGAGGCGCACTTCCCATTCCTTGTCGAGCTGGGTGACGATCAGGACACTGGGCCGGCACAGGCCCGCGTGCTCGGGCTGGCGCGCCAGCGCAAGGCCGGTATCGTAATCGGCGACCAGCACCCGCGCCACCTGCCGCGCCTCCGGCTGGCTCAGGTGGGTGCTGACGCGCCATTCGTGGCGGTCGGCGAGGATGGCGTGCAGGCCGGCGGTCATCACCGGATCGGTGTGGATGATATGAACGGCGGATGGAATGGTAGGCATGGTGTACTCCTGATTTGGCTGCGTCGGGCTCGCTACCCGTTCGTTCATATTGGAACGACAAGTTAAGTCCGGCAAGTTAATACATGTAAAAATTGCGCCGGCTGGACCCGGTCGGCGTCATGGCGTAATGCGTTATACTTGGGCGATCATGCGTCTGACCTCCTTCACCGATTACACGTTGCGCACGCTGCTGCACTTGGGCAGCAACCCCGGTCGCCTGGTGACGATCCAGGAGATCGCAGACCTGCACAACATTTCTAAAAACCACCTGATGAAGGTGGTGAATGAGCTCGCCCGCAACGGCACGATTGAAACCATTCGTGGCCGCAACGGCGGTTTCCGCTTGGCACATGATCCGAAGGACATCAACGTCGGCGCCATCGTGCGCATGAGCGAAAGCGACTTCTACATGGCCGAGTGCTTCGATCCCAACGGCACGCCCTGCGGCCTGGTCAAGGCTTGCGGCCTGAAGAGCGTGCTGGGCAGCGCCACCGCCGCCTATCTGGCCGAGCTCGACCGCCACACCCTGGCTTCCCTGCTGCCCGAACCGCGTCCGCGCGAGATGCCGGTCACGGTGCACCGGCGCAAGGCCGCCTGATTCAGCCGGCGACCGCGCCGGCCTCGATCGCCGGATAGAATTCCCGGTCCTCGCGCCGGATGCGCTGGTACAGATTGCGCAACACCCGGTTCGCCTCTTGCCTGAACTGCTCGGGCGCCTTCACCAGCCGGCTGGCCAGGTTCCAGCGCCCGGCAAATGCCAGGTAGTCGGCGGCAATGTCCCCCATATCGTTCTGGTAGGCCTGGCTCATGCGCGCCAGGCGCAGGTCGCCGCGCGCCAGCGCCGGATACAGGGTCTCGTTCTCGACCGCCAGGTGCAGCCGCACCACGCCGCTCATCGCCACGATCTGGGCGGCGATCTCTTCCGCGTGCTCGGCCACGCCCGACTGGCTGCTGGCGCGCAGGCGGTCGATGCTGTCGAGGATGTCGAGGTGCTGGTGCTTGAACTTATCGATGTTCATGATCGCTTCCTTCATCTATCTACCGAGGCTTGTGCTCAGCAGTTGACCAAGTGTAATGCGATTTTCGTAAAGATGCAAACTGTGTGCTTGTTTTGATGCGCACCGTGTCCGGTCGTCGATCCGACCTGCCCTGACGTCAGTGTGAATGGATGCGGCGTTCGTTCAGCAGCGCCACGAAGCGCCGCGCCGCCAGTCCCTGTGGCCGGCTGTTCGCCCACACCACGTCGACCCACAGTTTCATGATGCTGCTGAAATTGGCGGAAGGGATCTGCACCAATTGCCCGTCCGCCAGCGATGCGCGCACGAAACCGGCGGGCAGCCAGGCCCAGCCAAGTCCAGCCGTCACCAGGCTCAGCGCCGCCACCGGGTTGTCGGTCTTCCACTGCAGGCGCGATATGGCGATGCGCTTGTCGACCTGGTCGGCGTGGCGGCCGGCCATCACGATCTGGCGCTCGCCCAGCAGGTGCTGGTCGCGGATCGTTCCAGCCGGCATGCGCGCCAGCAAGGGATGGCCGGGCGCCAGCACCGCCACCAGCGTTTCGTGGGCCACTTCCTGGAAACCTTCGCGCGGGTCCATGCCGTAGCGCTCGAACACCAGCGCCAGGTCGGCGCGGCCATCCTGCAACATCGCCAGGGCATCGGCCTGCGCGGCGCTCAGGACGTTCACCGCCAAGAGGGGAAACTCGTCGGACAGCGCGCGCAGCGCGTCGTGCCAGGGCGCTGCGGCCATCAGCTCGGGCACCAGCACCAGGGTCAGCGCAGGTTCCAGTTCCTGGCTCAGCGACAGCGCGTGCTGGTTCAGCAGCCGCAACTGTTCCACTAACAGTCGCGCCTGCGGCAACAGCGCCAGCGCGTGGTCGGTGGGACGCGGTTCGCGGCCGCCGCGGTCGAACAGTTCCAGGCCGAGTTCGGCTTCCAGATTGGCGATGGCCATGCTGACGGCGGAGGGGACGCGTCCCAACGCGCGGGCGGCGGCGGAGAACGAGCCGCCATCGACGGCGGCGAGCAGGACACGCAGATTATCGAGATCGAAAGCCATCTATCAATGATACTGACAGCTTCTGACTTTTTCCATCATCCTGATTCACATATGATGTATGCACTATCAGCGGCGATATTGCCGTATCTATCGAGGAGAGAATCATGGTGTGGGTTGTATTGTTTCTTGCAGGGCTGTTCGAGATCTGCTGGGCCGTCGGCCTGAAATACACGGAAGGCTTTACCCGCCTGTGGCCCACGGCCGGCACCGTGGTCGCGATGGCGATCAGTTTCGGCCTGCTGTCGCAGGCGATGAAGACGCTGCCGCTGGGTACGGCCTACGCGATCTGGACCGGCATCGGCGCGGTCGGCACGGCGCTGGTCGGGATCATCCTGTTCGGTGAATCGGCCAACCCGGCGCGGCTTGCCTGCATCGGCCTGATCGCGGTGGGCATCGTCGGCCTGAAACTGGCGACGCCGGCTTGATATATTCCTGGTGGCGTGTCGATTTCACGACACGCCGTTCGTCGTGGGGATGCGCCAGGCATCGCGCCTCGGCTGTCCCCACGCCCAGGAGAACAGAATGACAGAAGAAACCATCAAAGGACCGGCCTCGTACTTTCCCTCGATCGAGAAGAAATACGGGCATCCAGTCGCCCACTGGCTCGGCCTGCTGGCCGCGCTGCCGCCCATGAAGCATATGGAACTGGTCAACTGGCTCAAGAGCGAACACGCTATGGGCCACGGGCATGCGAACGCCCTGGTGGCCCATTATCTGCGCCAGACAATCACACCTGCATATTCATGATGTCGTGATAAGCCGACACCAGCTTGTTGCGTACCTGCACCGTGGCCTGGAAGGCGATGCTCGATTTCTGCATCGCGACCATCGTGTCCGACAGGCTGACCGTGTCGTCGCCCATGGTGAAGCGCTGGCTGAGCGCCCGCGCCTCGGCCGAGCGGTCGCTCACGCCCTGCAGGGAATTGTGCAAGGCTTCCGCGAAGTCGAGCTTGACCGCGGACTTGCCGCCGACGGCGCTGGCATTGCCCAGCCCGCCAGGTGCGACCGGCCCCGTCGACTCCGGCTTGGTGGCCGCCGCCTTCAACTGCTCCATCATGGCCTGGATGCGGCTGCTGTCGATACCGCCGATACCGCCAATACTCATGTTACCCTCCTGCATGTTATTGCCTTGTAGAATCATCTACAAATGCACTCAGGAAAGCAGAATAGCAGCGCGACGGCGAATTTCACCCGTGAGTTAGGCCGGTAAACGCCCCCTATTTCGGGGTTTGAATGTTGCCCCACAGCTCCATAATGCTGCCTGTCCCCACCCATTCACCTGAATCCATCGAACATGGCAGCAACTGCGGAAGACCTTCTCGACACCACCCAGGGCCAGCCTCCGGCAGCGCCCCAGTCGTTTTTCCAGACGACCATGGGCAAGCGCGTCGCCATCGGCGGCGGCATTGCGCTCATCCTGGCGCTGATGATCGCTGTCTGGATGTGGAGCCAGGCGCCTGAGTATCGCGTGCTGTTCTCGAATTACAGCGACCGCGACGGTGGTGCAATTACCGCATCGCTCGACCAGATGGGGGTG
>DDKG01000040.1 GCA_002339265.1 Massilia sp. UBA2604
GATGCTGGTGCCGCACGCCGCCGCGCTGACGCTGGCCAGCGCCGCCTGAACTCCCGGCAGGCCTCCCGGGGCGGCGGTGACAATTCATTACATTTATCGGCGCGCGGGAAAAACCGAACTCTGCCAGAATGTGCAGCTAATGAACCAATAGTCAATTAGCTGAACTTACTATCTGGCAGGCATCCATGGATACTGCGAATATGTTGCGCCTGGTGGTGCTGGCCGCCATCCTGGGCAGTAGCGCCCTCTTCATGCGCATCGCCGCGCCGGTGCTCGGGTCGCCGGTGCTGATCGAGTACCGGGTGGCCATTGCGGCCCTGTTCCTGGCGCTGGTCGCCTGGACCTATCGCCTGCGCGGCGCCGCGCGGCCGCTCGCGCTGCGCCGCCACTGGAAACATTACCTGATCATCGGCGTGTTCAATTCGGCCCTGCCCTTCCTGCTGGTGGCCTTTGCCGCGCACACCCTGTCGGCGTCGTTGCTGTCGGTGCTGAACGCCACTGCCCCGATGTGGGGCGCCCTGGTCGGCGCCGTGTGGGGAGGCCAGAAAGTGACGACGCAGATCGGATTCGGCCTGGTGGCCGGTGTGGGAGGCGTGGCCTTGCTGGTGGGTTTCGACAGCATGGCCCAGGAACCGGGCGCCGGCCTGGCGGTGGCCGCGACCGTCGCCGCCACCCTCAGCTACGCCCTCGCCACCCAATATGTCAATTCGGTACAGGAAAAGGAGGACGCGCCGACGCCGTTCGCCAACGCCCATGGCTCGATGTGGGGCGCCGCCCTCGTGGTGCTGCCGCTGGCCATCCTGTTCCCTGCGCCGCAAGAAACGACGCCGGGCATCGCGGGCGCCGTGCTGGCGCTGGCTATCGTGTGCACCGGCGTCGCCTACCTGATCTATTTCAGGCTGCTCGATGACGTCGGCGCCACCTCGACCCTGACGGCCACCTTCCTCAGCCCCGTCTTCGGCATCCTGTGCGGAGCGCTGTTCCTGGACGAACCGGTCGGCTGGCATACGGTCGCCGGCTCCGCTATCGTCCTGCTCGGGACGGCGCTGGTGACCGGTTTCAGGCCGCACATCAAGCGCGCGCCAGCAACGGCAGCCGATTGATCCGACCGCGCATCGGCGGCGCGGCCTTGCATTCACATTCGAAAGCAAGGAGCGGCTGGCAGGAAAACGCCGGCCCTGCCACAATGATCGGTCATCCGACTGATCATTTTTTACGGCACCGATGAACACCGCGAACATGCTGCGCCTGGTGGCGCTGGCCGCCATCTGGGGCGGCTCCTTCCTCTTCATGCGCATTTCGGCGCCCGTGCTCGGGCCGGCGGTGCTGATCGAATACCGGCTCGCCTTCGCGGCGCTGTTCCTGGCGCTGGTGGGCTGGGTGCTGGCCCGGCGCGGCAAGGGCGCGCCGCTCGGGGTGCGCCGCCACTGGAAGCATTACCTGGTGCTGGGCGTATTCAATTCGGCCCTGCCCTTCATGCTGTTCGCCTTCGCCGCACGCACCCTGTCGGCGTCGGTGCTGGCGGTGCTGAACGCCACCGCGCCGCTGTGGGGCGCGCTGGTGGGGGCGGTGTGGGCGCGCCAGCCGGTGACGAAGCGCGGCGCGCTCGGGTTGCTGCTCGGCGCCGGCGGCGTGGCCCTGCTGGTCGGCTTCGACCACGTGATCGAACGCGACGGCGCCGGCATGGCGGTGTGCGCGACCCTGACGGCGGCCCTCAGCTACGCCGTCGCCAGCCAGTACGCCAAGTCTGCTCCCAGCGTGGCGCCATTCGCCAACGCGCATGGCTCGATGTGGGCCGGCGCCATCGTCGTGCTGCCCCTGGTTCCCCTGATGCCGTCGCCCGGCGCGCCGACGGCCGGCATCATGGCCGCCGTGCTGGCCCTGGGCGTGGCGTGCAGCGGCATCGCCTACATCATCTACTTCAAGCTGATCGAGGACGTCGGCACCACCTCGGCGCTCACCGTCACCTTCCTGAGTCCCGTATTCGGCATCCTGTGGGGCGCGCTGTTCCTGCACGAGACGATCGGCTGGCATACCATCGCTGGATCGGCCATCGTGTTGTTCGGCACCGCCCTGGTCACCGGCTTCAGGCCGCGCCTGCCGCGCGCAGCGGCCGCCGCGGGCAAATGATGGCGACGACACAGGATATCGCCCTGCCGCCGGGCTACCGCATCGCCGACGTCATCGCCTTTCATGGCCGCGACGCCGAAGGCCTGGCCGAACGGATCGGCCCGGACAGCTTGCGCAAGGGCGTGCTGCTGGACGGCGTGCCGGCCCTGTTCGACATCCGCTTCGACGGCGGCGTGGCTCGCTGCAGCATCGCCTTTGACGCGCCTGTCACGCCCGCGCTTGAAGCGCTCGCCCACGATGCGCTGCTGAACGTGCTGGGCCTGCGCATCGACCCGGCCGCCTTCGCCGCCTTCGCCCACGACGATCCGGTGCTCGGCCCCATGCTCGCGCGCCAGCCGGGCCTGCGCATCGTGCAATCGGCCACCGTGTTCGAGGCCCTGACCTGGGCCATCATCGGCCAGCAGATCAACCTGAGCTTCGCGATCGCCCTGCGCCGCACCCTGATCCAGCTGGCCGGCCGCCCGCATTCGAGCGGCTTGTGGTGCTATCCGGAAGCGCACGACGTCGCTCGCCTGTCACTGGAAGACCTGACCAGCCGCAAGTTCTCGACCGCCAAGGCCGAGACCGTGCTGCGCGTGGCGCGCATGGCGGTCGACGGCAGCCTGGCGCTCGACCGCCGGCGCGATGCCGCCGAGGTGAGCCAGGAATTGCTGGCGATCAAGGGCATCGGCCCCTGGACCGTCAATTACGTGCTGCTGCGCGGCTATGGCTACCCGGATTGCTCGCTCGAGGGCGACGTGGCCGTGCGCGCCGCCCTGCACAATCTGACCGGCAGCGCCCAGCGGCCGACCCTGCTCGAAGCACAGCGCCTGCTGGCGCGCTATGCGCCGCACCGGACCATGGCCGCCGCCTACCTGTGGGCCAGCCTGGCCGAACCGGCCGCGACTGGGCGCGATTGATGTAGTTTTCGATTGGAAAACCATGCCGCTTCGTGCCATGCGCGTGTGATATATTCAGCAACATGAGCACCCCGATTTCCACTCCATCAAGCGGCGCCGGCCTTGACGCCTTGCCGCTCGCAGGCGCCGCGATCGCCGTCGTGATTCCCTACTTCCAGCGCCAGGAAGGGGTTCTGCAAAAGGCCCTGGCGTCGATCGCCGCCCAGCAGCTGTTGCCCGCCGAAGTCATCGTCGTCGACGACAGCTCCCCGGTGCCGGCCCGCGGCGAAGTGGAGGCGGTGCAGCGGCGCTGGCCCGGGCTCACCATACGCGTCATCGAACAACCCAACGGCGGGCCCGCAGCCGCCCGTAACAAGGGACTCGACAGCGTGTCGGCGCATTGCGACTACGTGGCTTTCCTCGATTCGGACGACGAATGGCACGACACGCATCTGCTGCACGCGAGCGCCGCACTGGCGCCGGGCAACGACTTTTATTTTTCCGACTTCTTCCGTCTCGGCCAGTCGAAGACGGTGTTCGAGCAAAGCCGGGTGTTCAGGAAGGAAGATCATCCGGCCGTACAGGGCGTCGCCTATCCGGTCGCCCAGTACCGGGGCGACATGATGGAGCAAATCCTCAAGGCGAACGTCATCGGCACCTCCACCGTGGTGTACCGCTTCCGCAAGTTCGCCGCCCTGCGCTTCCGTGAAGAATTCGTCTACGCCGGCGAGGATTTCCTGTTCTGGCTGACGCTGAGCACGCTCACGCAAGGCTATGCCTTCGGCACGACGGCGGAAGTGACCTATGGCCGCGGCGTCAACATCTACGCCGGTTCGGGCTGGGGCACCGAAAAATCCATGGACCGCCTGCACTACGAAACCAAGCTGGAGCTGGCATTGCCACGCCTGTTCAAGCTCAATCGTGAGCAGCAGGGGCGCAACCGCGCCAAGCTGCGCGAGCTGCGCCACACCATGCTCAAAGACATCGCACACCGGCTGGCGCACCGCAAGACCATCAATCGCCCCTTGCTGCGCCGTCACCTTGCCATGGACCCGATGCTGCCGATGTACATTCCATCGGTCACCTGGCAGATGGTCGCCGGCCGGCTTCGGCCGCAGGCCGCCGCGCGCAAGGAATAGCGCGCAAGGTCACCGCCACAGCGACAGCGTCAATTCCAGCGCGGCAAACCATCGAACTGCTGCGCGCCCTCGCCCGAGAACCGGATGAGCTCGGCCAGCGGCACCGTGGCCAGGTTATCGCAGCCATAGTGCCCGCCGAGCGCGCTGGGAATCTTGAGGCAGTATTTGCGCCCCTCGGTCAGCGGCCCCAGCGCAGCCTCGGCCAGGCGCACCGCCTCGGGCATATACCAGTCGTTGAGGAAATCCTGGTTGTAGGCCAGCGCGTCGAGCGCGGCGCGGCTACGCGCCAGCGGCTCGCACACCAGTTCTTGCGGACGCAGGCACCAGAAATGGTCGTCCTCGTCACGGATGATGAGGTTGCCGAAGGCATTGGCCCCGAGAACTTCGACGGCGCTCATGCCAACCCAGCCCCAGGCCTCGTTGATGTCGTCTACATCGATCATGGTCATCGCCCCTGAATGTCGCCATGGCGCATGCGCGCGGCGGTTCTCAGGGTTGGACAGGCCGGGCTCGTGTGCATTGCAGCAGAGGCGAGCGGATTTGACCTGCGTCGAGGCCGTTAAGGCCGGGAAAGGATTTGCTGGCTTGGAAAACGAAAAAGCCGCTGACTCTCGCGAATCAACGGCTTCGAATTTGGTTGCGGGGACAGGATTTG
>DDKG01000039.1:0-169 GCA_002339265.1 Massilia sp. UBA2604
AGCGTCGACAGTTGCAGCAACCGGATCGACTGCTGCAGTTGCGGCGTAAGCGCGAGGTGCTGCGAAGTGCGAAGTTGCAGGGACTGTTTCATCTAGGCGTCGCTCACATGCGGAAGTGTTCACCCAGGTACACGCGGCGCACCGACTCGTCGGCGATGATGTCGTCAGG
>DDKG01000039.1:418-681 GCA_002339265.1 Massilia sp. UBA2604
GGTCGCCAGCGCGCGCGCGATCTCCACCCGGCGGCGCTCGCCGCCCGACAGCGACAGCGCCGGATTCTCGCGCAGCTTCTCGATCTGCAGGTCGGCCAGCAGCGTATCGAGGCGTTCGTTGATCTGGTCTTTCGACNNCCGATCCGGCGCTCCTTCAGGAAGCGCACGATGCGCTGGATCTCGATCACGGCGATCGGGTCGACGCCGGCGAACGGTTCGTCGAGCAGCACGAAGCGCGGATTGGTCGCCAGCGCGCGCGCGAT
>DDKG01000039.1:858-8398 GCA_002339265.1 Massilia sp. UBA2604
TCGTTGATCTGGTCTTTCGACAGCGGCTTGCCGTTGTCCTTCTGCAGCTCGAGCACGGCGCGGATATTCTCTTCCACCGTCAGCTTGCGGAACACCGAGGCTTCCTGCGGCAGGTAGGACAGGCCCAGCACCGCACGGCGGTGGATCGGCAGGCTGGTGATGTCGGTGCCGTTGATGTCGATCGAGCCGGCGTCCGACGGCACCAGGCCGACGATCATGTAGAACGACGTCGTCTTGCCGGCGCCGTTCGGGCCCAGCAAGCCGACCACTTCACCGCATTCGACCTGCAGCGACACGTCGCGCACCACCAGGCGCTTGCCATAGCTTTTCTGCAGGCCCTTGACGACCAGGGTGCTGCAGTCATTCAGGATCGTGCCGGTGTCCTTCATTGGCCGCTCCCTGCGGGCGCGCGCTTCGGCGCCAGGATCAGGGTGCCGCGGCCGCCGCCAACCTTGCTCTCGCCGCTGGCGTCGTTGCGCACGGTAGCGACTTCCTTGCGGTTGTCGTAGGCGATGAACGGGGCCTTGATCTGGTTGGTCATGCGCTTGTTTTCCAGTTCCGTGACGACCGCGTTCGTGTACAGCCGCACCAGTTCGGCGCGGTCCTCGTATTCGATGCGTTCCGCCTGGCCCTCGATCCACAGATCGGGCCCGCCATCGCGCTTCTGGCGGAACGTGGCGACCTTGCCCGGCAAGGCGGTCAGCGTCACGCTCATATAGCCCTCGGGCGACTCCTTGATCACGGCGCGATCCGACTTGAGTTCGAGGGTGCCCCGGGTCAGGACCACGTTGCCGTGCACGATGCGCACGCCGGCGACTTCGTTGAGGTCACCCGAATCGAAGCTGATGACCGCTTCCTTGAGCGAATCGGCGCGTTCGGCAAACGCTGTCAACGACAGCAGGGAGAGAACGGCGGCAGCAAAAATTTTTTTCATGATGGATCTGAATCCCAAGTTGACGCGCATTACCGGGCTCTGGGCCGGTCAGCGCGCGCGTGGCGGATAAACGATCTGCCCCCGGTTCGGCAGGTGCAGCTGCATGGTCGCATTGTTCGCGACCATGCCGGTGGTACGGAGGTTGGACGCGCCCAGCTGTACTTCGATCGGCTGGTCGGTCTTCAGGATTTCTTCGTCGGGGAGCACGGTCAGCGCCTGCGTGCGCACCTGCAGCGCCTCGCTGGCCGCCGTCCTGGGGCGCTGGACGTCGACGTCGCCCATCAGCTCGACACGGTGTTCCTGGTGATGGATCTGCGCATTCTTCGCGACCACCGTCATCGGCGGGCGGCCCGGCTCGACGCCACGCAGCACCGGCTCGTCGACGTGCGACACGTCGCCATTCGGAATATGGGCCAGGCGCTTGCCCGACAGGAGATAGCTCGGCTGGCCGTTCTCGGTCATGCGCACGAAGGAGAAATTCTCGACGATGTAGTCCGGCTCGTCCGGCGGTCCGCCCAGCTGGGCGTCGATGTCGGACGCCTGCATCAGCTGCAGCAGCCAGAAGCTGCCGAAGGCGAAGAAGGTGCCGATCACGATCATCGCCAGGAGATTCCAGCGGTGCGCGGTGCGCTTGTTGACGACGACGGTAGCCATTCTGTAGAACCTCAGGCGAAGTAAGGCGCGAGCGCCTGGTCATAGGTGCCCTGGGCGCGCATCACCAGATCGCACACCTCGCGCACCGCGCCACGCCCGCCACCGTTCCTGGTGACGTAATGGGCGCGATGCTGCACCTCGGGATGGCCGGACGGCACGGCGACGGCGAAGCCGACACGCGCGAACAGCGGCAGGTCGATCACGTCGTCGCCGATGTACCCGCACTGCTCGGCGCTGAAGCCGGTTGCTTCCAGCAGCTTGGCGAAGCCAATGCGCTTGTCGTGGATGCCCTGGTGGACGTGCGAGATGCCGAGATCGGCGGCGCGCTTGACGACGATCGGCGACAGGCGCGCGCTGATGATCGCGGTCTGCACGCCGGTCTTGTTCAGTAGCTGGATTCCCAGGCCGTCGAGCACATTGAAGGTCTTGGTGACTTCGCCTTCGGGACCATAGGTCAGGCTGCCGTCGGTCAGCACGCCGTCGACGTCGAAGATCATGACCTTGATGCGCGCGGCGCGTTCCATGTGGGCCAACGGGGTGATGGCAGGGATAAACGTATCGCTCATCAGATCACCTTGGCGCGGGTCAGGTCGTGGATGTGCAGCGCACCGACCAGGCGGTCGTCCTCGTCGACCACCAGCATCTGGTTGATGCGGAATTCTTCCATGACGGCGACGGCGTCGACCGCCAGTTGATCCGGGCGCACGCGGCGCGGGTTGGCATGCATGACGTCGCGGATCTGGATGTTCGAGAAGTCGTGCATGCGCTCGATCACGCGGCGCAAGTCGCCGTCGGTGAACACGCCGACCGGACGGCCTTCGGCGTCGACGATGGCGGTCATGCCCAGGCCCTTGCGAGTGACTTCAAGCAGCGCTTCGACCAGCGAGGTCTCGGGGCCGACCTTCGGCACCGCATCGCCGCTGCGCATCACGTCGCGCACATGGGTCAGCAGGCGCCGGCCCAGCGCGCCGCCCGGATGCGACAGCGCGAAGTCCTGTTCGCGGAAGCCGCGCGCGTCCAGCAGCGCCACGGCCAGCGCGTCGCCCATGGCGAGGGTCACGGTGGTGCTGGTGGTCGGCGCCAGGTTGAGCGGGCAGGCTTCCTTGTCCACCGCGATGTTCAGGTGGACGTCGGCCAGCTTGGCCAGGCGCGAGGCTGGCTTGCCGGTCATGGCGATCACGCGCGCGCCAAGGCGCTTCACGGCCGGCAGGATGTCGAGGATCTCGGACGATTCGCCCGAATTGGAGATCGCGATCACGACGTCGTTTTTCGTGACCATGCCCAGGTCGCCGTGCGCGGCCTCTCCCGGGTGCATGAAGAAGGCAGGGGTGCCGGTGGACGCCAGGGTGGCGGCGATCTTGCGGCCGATGTGGCCCGACTTGCCCATCCCGGACACGACCACGCGGCCGTCGCAGGCCAGGATTAGCTGTGCGGCGTTCACGAAACTGTCGTCGTCGCCCAGGCGCGCCTGCAGCGCGCGGATGGCGTCCGCTTCGATCGACAGCGTTTCGCGACCCAGGTCCAGCACACGCCGGGCCAGGGTCTCGTCTAAACTCTTCGGCATTATTTTTTCATCGGTTACACTCATTTTGGAAGTATAAACGAATTGGGAAAGCAAAAAACTTGCCAGTCGTAACAAACGATAACAAGCGCCTGCCGCACCACACTCGGCATTTGCCATAAGATAACAATTTCACTGCTTATCCCCCGTACCGCGCCAATGCATTCCGGTCTCGAACTCACCCTCCTCCTGCTGGGCTGCGCCGTCCTGGGCGTGGTCCTGTTCCGCAGCTTGCAACTGCCGCCGATGCTCGGCTACCTCGCCGTCGGCGTCCTGATCGGCCCCCACGCCCTGGCCCTGGCCGAGGACAGCCCCACCACCCACGCCTTGGGCGAGTTCGGGGTCGTGTTCCTGATGTTCTCGATCGGCCTGGAGTTTTCGCTCGGCCAGCTACGGTCGATGCGGCGCATCGTGTTCGGACTGGGCCTGGCCCAGGTGGTGTCGACGATCGTGGCCGCCATGGGCATCGGGCTGCTGGCCGCGTATGCGTTCCCGCAGCTGCCCCTCGGCTGGCAGGCCGCCTTCGCGCTGGGCGGCGCGCTGGCGATGTCGTCGACTGCCATCGTCGTCAAGCTGCTCACCGAGCGGCTGGAACTCGAGAGCGAGCATGGGCGGCGCATCGTCGGCATCCTGCTGTTCCAGGACCTGGCGGTGGTGCCGCTGTTGATCATGATTCCGGCGCTGGCGCGCGATCCGGAAGACATGGCGATCACGCTCGGCGTGGAGGCGCTCAAGGCGGCGCTGGTGCTGGCCCTGCTGCTGTTCTTCGGCCAGAAGCTGATGGGACGCTGGTTCACGATCGTCGCCAAGCGCCGCTCGCAAGAGCTGTTCATGCTCAACCTGCTGCTGGTGACCCTGGGCGCGGCCTGGATCACCGAGCAGGCCGGCCTGTCGCTGGCCCTGGGCGCTTTCGTGGCCGGCATGCTGATCTCGGAGACGCCGTATAAACACCAGGTGGAAGAAGACATCAAGCCATTCCGCGATGTGCTGCTCGGGCTGTTCTTCATCACGATCGGCATGCTGCTCGACCTGCGGATGGTGGCCAACCACTGGTGGCTGGTGCTGCTCCTGCTCGCGCTGGGGGTAGCGCTCAAGTTCGGCCTGATCGCCCTGCTCGCGCGCGCCTTCGGGGCCTCGCTTGGCACGGCGATGCGCACCGGCCTGGCGCTGGCCCAGGCGGGAGAATTCAGCTTCGTGCTGCTCAATCACGCCTCCGGCTCGAAGCTGGTCGACCCGTTCGTGATGCAGCTGGTGCTGGCCTCGATGGTGCTGTCGATGCTGCTCGCCCCCTTCATCATCGCCAATATGGACCGGATCGCGATGAAGTTGTCAGCGAACGAATGGATGACGCAATCGCTGCAGCTGACACAGTTGGCGACGCGCGCCATGAAGACCCAGGACCACGTGATCATCGCCGGCTTCGGGCGCAATGGCCAGAGCCTGGCAACCCTGCTGAAGGAAGAAGCACTGCCCTGGCATGCGCTGGACCTCGATCCGGAGCGGGTGCAAGAGGCGCAGGCGGCCGGCGCCACCGTCTCGTACGGCGACGCGGCGCGCCGCGAAAGCCTGATCGCGGCCGGCATCAGCCGCGCCAGCGCGCTGGTGATCACCTTCGCCGACACGCGCCATGCGCTGAGGGTGCTGCACCTGGTGCACGAGCTTGCGCCATCGCTGCCGGTGATCGTGCGCAGCTACGACGACCGCGATACCGAGGTGTTGAAGGCGGCCGGCGCCACCGAGGTGGTGCCGGAGGCATTGGAGAGCAGCCTGATGCTGGCCTCGCACGCGCTGGTGACCCTGGGAGTGCCACTCAGGCGCGTGGTGCACCGGGTGCAGGCGGCGCGCGACGATCGGTATGCAACCTTGCGCGGCTACTTCCACGGGGCCGACGATAGCGGCGACAGCCTTGAGCCCGGGCAGGTGCGGCTGCATTCGGTACGGCTGCATGCGCAGGCCGGGTCGATCGGCCGCAGCCTGGCGGAGCTGGGGCTGGATGGCGTCGCGGCCGAGGTGACGGCGCTGCGGCGTGGTGGCCTGGATGTGGATCCCGGACCAGGCGTGGTGCTGGCCGCGGGCGACGTGGTGGTGGTGCGCGGGGATGGGGAGGCGGTCAGCCGGGCCGAAGACCGGTTGTTGTGATCCTGGCTGGCCGTCGCGTGGAAAATCACGCGGCTCAAGCACGTCGTTCCCGCCCTCGCCGGGCGCCTTGGCGGGAACCCAATTTCTGCAATGCCGTCGAGACGCTCGCAAACTTGGGTCCCCGCCTTCGCGGGGACGACTGGTTTAAGCTAGCGAGAAAGCCTTTGCAACGTTAACCTGACGGCAGCACTGAAGGGCCTTTTACCATCAGGCGAACGTGACGACCTTGTTGCGGCCACCCGCCTTAGCCTGGTACAGCGCCGCATCGGCCGACGCCACCAGCTCCTGCGCCACGCCTTCGATCGCGTTGTCGCGCGCAAAATCCGATAGCGCAGCGACGCCGATCGACACGGTGACGTCGACCCGCTCGCCCGTATTCAGGCTCACCGGTTCGGCCGCCACGCTGGCGCGGATGCGCTGCGCGACCATGCTGGCGTTTTCCAGGTCGGCGTCGATCAGCAGCACCACGAATTCCTCGCCGCCGAAGCGGCCCAGCGCATCCGACATGCGCAGCTCGGCCTTGATGCGGCCGCATACCTCGCGCAGGACGTCATCGCCACCCTGGTGGCCGACCGTGTCGTTGACACGCTTGAAGTGGTCGATGTCGATGTACATGCACGACAGGCGATAGCCCTGGCGCCGCGCGCGCGCGATTTCTTCGAGCAGGCGGCGGTCCATGTAGCGGCGGTTGTAGACGCCGGTGAGCGAATCGGTGAGGCCGATGTACTTCAGCATCTCGTTGCTGATCACGTTCTCGAGGCAGATCGCGATGATCGAACCCATATGCTCGACGAAGTCGGTGCCCAGGTTCGGCGTGAAGCGGTTCGGATCGGTGCTGCCCAGGTTCAGGCTCCCGATCAGGCGCGTATTGCGCAACAGCGGCACCAGGGCCACGCTCTGCAGGCCGGCGGGTGGATGCGGGAACACGGCGCAGTGCTGACCCGGCGCATAGGCGCCCAGGATCGGACGCGGACGGCGCTCGGGCGACATGTCGAAGCCCAGTTCGACCGCATGCTCGCAGAACATCAGGTTGGGGAACTGCTCGAAATCGACGCCCAGGCGGTGCATGACGGTATAGATGTCGGCGTCGGGGTCGACCAGCGACAGGGTAACGGTGTCCAGCTCCGAGATCACCGGCAAGGTGCGGAAGATCGTGCCGATCAGTTCCGGAAAGCTGCCGGCGCCCACGATCTGCAGGTCGAAGGCCTGGTGGCGGCACATGATTTCGTGGTTGCGTTCGGCCTGCTCGAGCAGGTACGCCATGCGCGCGCGCAAGGTCTCGTTTTCCGCCATCAGTTCTCGCGTCGACGCGCTCGGCTCATGCATGGAGCATTCCTTTCAGCAATAACCGTAACATTACGCCATCCAATCTTGCTTGGATATGAAAAACCGCCTGTCCATATCGCCGAAGATGCGGGATTGGGCGATTTTGCGACACTGTGGCGGTGTCGCCCGGGTTCGACCTGCTTATCGACTGCTTAGAAAGCGAGCTCCGCGTTTAGTTCCTGGCCCACGCGCAGGGTGTGGCCGAAGCCCTGCTCGACGATGACGTTCATGCCCAGGGTGACGGCGCCGTCCATACGGGCGTTGGCGCGGTAGGTCTGCAGGATGTCGAGCGGATCGGGTCCGGGAATGCCGGTGGCCTGGTCGACCGACGGGATCGGGCAGCGGGCGCAGGGCTTGACTGGACGCAGGCTCACGACGTCGTCGGCGAATGCGGCCACGAAGTCTTCTTCGAAGGCGTCGATGCCTTCCACGACCATATTGGGACGAAAGCGGTTCATGGGCAGCGCGGCGCGGCCGGCTTGCGTCAGCTTGCCATTGAGATCGTCGAGCGAGGACTGGCCGATCAGCAGGATCGGGTAGCCGTCCGAGAAACGGGCGGCGGCGGGCAGGCCGCCAGTCCATGGGCTGATCTTCGGTCGCACGACGTCTGGGCGGAAGCGCACCAGCCGGCACGGGGCGCCGACGGCGTCGGCGAACCAGGCGGCGGCGTTGTCGCCGCAGTCGGCGGCCACGACATGTTCATCCCAGATCAGCACTTCGAGCGCCGGCGCCTGGAGGTCGTGCGCCAGCGGCAGGCGGATCGGCGCCATGCCGGGCGCCTCGACCACCAGTTCATCTCCTTCGACGCGCGGCGCGATGGTCGCCATGCGCGGGTATTCGCGCTGGGTCAGGAACAGGCCTTCGCGGGTTACCACCATCCATTCGCGGTCGTGCACGCCGCCCGCCGACAGGCCGTCGAGGGCGAG
>DDKG01000042.1 GCA_002339265.1 Massilia sp. UBA2604
CGGGCAGATGGACGGCATGACCCAGCAGAACGCGGCCCTGGTCGAACAGGCCGCGGCGGCGGCCGAAAGCCTGCACGAGCAGACCGTGAACCTGGCGAAGGCGGTGGCGATCTTCCGCGTCGCGCCCGGCCTGGACGCCGATGCGGCGGGCGTCGAAACGCAAGAGGAGGCGAGCGCGGAAGAAGCGCCGGAATCCGGCTTCCAGGGCGTGGGCGAACGGCGCGCATCGGGCAGCGCGATGCGCGGCGGCCCGGTGCGCGCCCTGCCCGCGGCGCCCGCGCGGCGGCGCGCCTGAAGTACGGTTCGGCTAGCGGAACGGCCGGCTGACGAAACGCGAGCCGGCCAGCCCGAACCGCCACGGCACGTCGACCGCCTTCGAAATGCCGATGCGCGGTCCGGCCACGAGCGCCAATCCCGGCTCGGCCGGCAGCAGCTCGAATGGTTGTTCCGACAACGCCATGCCATTGTGCGCACGGGTCACGCCCAGCGCCTGGCACAGCTTGCCCGGCCCGGAACACAGCAGGCGCTCGTCCAGCGCGTCGCGCCGCACCCGCATGAGGTCCAGGCCCGCCACCGGCTCGAGCGCCCGGATCAGGACGCCGGCGCCGTGCCCGGCCTCCTGGCACACGAAATTCAAGCACCAGTGGATGCCGTACGACCGGTAGACATAGGCATGCGCGGGCGGCCCGAACATCGACGCATTGCGCTCGGTCGGCCCGGAATACGCGTGCGAGGCCGGGTCTTCATGGTCATAGGCTTCGGTCTCGACAATCCGGCCGCCGACGCCGTCGACCAGCACCGTGACGCCGATCAGCTGCTGCGCAACCGTCTCTGCCGGCTTCGAGAAATCGATCCCTGCAATTGTAGAAATAGCCATGCGCCGATTCTAGCGCGGGACAGCATGACCCGCCGTTTTGGTGAAATTGACACAAGAATAGAGTGATAATGGCATTGCCTTGCTGCAATAACGAAATGACTCGGGTATAGTGGCAGCGTCCTCCGCATTTCCGCGAAGCCTATTCGCGCCTCCATCTCCATGAACACCGTCGTCGAGCCCATTCCGCAGATCGACCAGGTCGATGCCCTGATCAAATCGATCCGCATCCCGCCTCGGCCCAGCCTGCTCGCCGACCTGCAACGCGAACTGGCGGCGGAAGATCCGTCGCTGGACGCCATCGGCAAGATCGTGGCGAGCGACGTCGGCATGTCTGGCGCCCTCCTGAAACTTGCCAATTCGGCCATCTATGGCGGCCGGCGCAAGGCCAAGTCGATCGAGCAGGCCATCCTGTTCCTCGGCATTAACCAGGTCGCGGCCATGATGACCGGCCTGCTGGCGCGCCAGGCGATTCCCGCCAACAGCGCGGCCCTGGCCAGCTTCTGGGACATCTCGACGCGCCGCGCGCAGGCGATGGTGTTCCTGTCGCGCCGCCTGCGCATGGGCGAGGCCGACGTTGCCCACACCTTCGGCCTGTTCTGCGACACCGGCGTGCCGCTGTTGATGGAGCGTTTCAAGGATTACAACGTGACCTATGGCGCGGCCTCGCTCGAAGCTATCCGTCCCTTCACCGCGCTCGAAGTCGAACGCCACGACACCAGCCACGCCGCCGTCGGCTGCCTGCTGGCGCGTAACTGGGGGCTGTCGGACCACGTGTCGTGGGCCATCCTGCACCACCACGACTACGCCGTGATCGACGACGCTTCGACCGCCGCGCCGGTGCGTTCACTGGTCGCGCTGTCGCTGCTGGCCGAGAACGCGATCTGCCGCTACCAGGGCCACGCCGAATCGAACGAGTGGAACAAGGGCGGCGCCGCGGCCTGCGCCTATCTCGGCCTGTCGGACGAGGAAACCGCGGAGATCCTGGACGAATTGCTGGAAGCCTTCCACGAAGACTGAAGCCTTTTGACTTCTGCCTGACACCGGCGGATACTTCAATGTAAATACCTTGTAGGCAGGGGGGAGACATGAAGTATCTCGTGACCGGACTGCTGTCGCTGTCCTTGCTGCTGGGCGGCTGCGCCAGCACCACCCACTCTCCCACGCCACCCTCCGCGCTGTTCGCCGACGAGCGCTTCGCGCCGCCGTCCGAACCGGTCGGCGCGAAAGACCTGTTCGCGCTCAGCCCCGCGATGCGCGACTACCTGCACAGCGCCACCTTCACCCAGCGCCTGCGCGCCAGGGGCATGCGCCATGGCCTCGTGGACGCGCTGTACAGCAAGACCGACCTGAAACTGGAATACGAATCGCGCATCACGCGCACCGCCAGCGAAACCTATAGCGCGCGCATGGGCAACTGCCTGTCGCTGGTCATCATGACGGCCGCCTTCGCGAAGGAACTCGGAATGCCGGTACGCTTCCAGAGCGCCGAGGTGGCCGACAGCTGGAGCCGCACTGCCGGCATCTACCTGTCGAGCGCCCACATCAACATCAGCCTGGGGCAGCATGCGTCCGACGTCCTGCGCGGCTACGACCCCGAACGGGTGCTGGTGGTCGACTTCATCCCGCGCGAGGAAGCCGCCAGCCTGCGCACCCGCGAGCTGGACGAAGAAGACGTAGTCGCCCTGTACCTGAACAACCGCGCCGCCGAGGCGTTGATACAGGGCCGCATCATTGATGCCTACTGGTGGGCGCGCGCGGCGGTGGCGGCGCGTCCCGACACGGCGACCACGCTCAATACGCTGGCCGTGATCTACCACCGCCATGGCGAACTGGCGCTGGCCGAGCGCACCTTCCAGGCCGCGCTGGCGCGCGAGCCCGAGAACCTGTCGGTGCTGCGCAACCTGGAGCCGCTGCTGCTGGCGCTCGGTCGGCCGCTGGAAGCGCAGGCGCTGGCGAAGCGGATTGCCGCGATCGAGCCGACGCCACCGTATCACTATTTCGATATGGGCATGGTGGCGCTCAAGGCCGGCGAGTTCGACACGGCCGTGAAGCACTTCGCGCGCGAGGTGAAGCGGGCGCCGTACAACGACGAGTTCAGGTTCTGGCTGGGGATCGCGCACCTGAAACTGGGTCACCTGGGCGATGCGCGCGAGCATATCGCACTGGCGGTGGACCACAGCACGCGCGGGGAGATGCGCGAGGTGTATTCGGCCAAGCTGGCGCATTTGCGCAAGGTGGCGACGACCGGGACGCGGCTTCGCTGATTATTTTTGGAGGTATGTCGATTTTCCGTGCCGCTGTTCGTCGTAGGGCTGAGTACCGGTTGCCCATCCACCCTGACGGAGAAATGCGATGAACAAGCAGATCATTCTGAACCTGCCGGTGAAGGACCTGGACAAGTCCAGGACCTTCTTTTCCGCGCTCGGCTTTACCTTCAATGCCCGGTTCAGCAGCGAGCACTCGGCATTCATGCACATCGTCGGCGACACCATTCAGGCCATGCTGGCGACCGAGCCCTTCTTCGCCTCCCTGATCGACAAGCCTGTGGCGCAGGCAAGGGAAGCCAATGAAATCGTCATCTGCCTGAGCTGCGAAAGCCGTGAAGAGCTCGATCTGCTCATCGCCAGGGCCGTCGCTGCCGGCGGCCGTACACCTCACCCACCAGAGGACCATGGCTTCATGGTCGACCAGGGGTTCGAGGACATCGATGGCCACCTGTGGAACCTGGTCTGGGTCGCGCCGGAGGAAAAACCATGACGAAATTCCTTGTTTCCTTCCCGGCGAATGCGATGAACGTTGCTGCCGAAGACATTGCGGCTGTCAGCGCGGCGTCGCGCGCAGTCATTCGAGAGGCAAAAGCCGCCGGCATCTACGTGTTTGGTGGCGGAATCAATAGCGACGTCGCATCGACGATGGTTGCGGCCGACGGCAGTTGCACGAGCGAGACCTATCCGCAGACAACGCAATTCGATGGGGGCTTTTGCGTGCTCGATCTGCCGTCACGGGCCGAGGCTGTTCAGTGGGCGGCCAGACTGGCCGCTGCCTGCCGCTGCCAGCAGGAGCTGCGTGAGTTCTATTTCGACCCTGAGAGTTGACCATCCCTGGCTAGCAGTCATCCATCAACTGTTTCCACCGTTCCAGCTTGGCGTCGAAGGACATGGCGGCATGGGCCGGCGAGGTCGATGGCAGGACGACCGTCCGGTAGCCCTGCGCCGCGAACAGCGGCGCGAACTTTCCCGCTGCCTGGCCGTTGAAGCCGACCACGGCCAGCTCGGGACATAGTCTGCGCAGCCGTTCGAAGTCGTTGGCGGCCGGCTTGCGGATCGCGGAATCGAGGCTGCCCTCGCGCTCGCATTCCCCGAAGACATCCCACAATCCGATGTGGTGCTTGCGCAGGAGGTCGAGCCGGGCGGGATACGGAATAGTCGCCGTATCTACGCCGGTCAACGCCGTCATCAGTGGCCAGAACCCATTGCGTGGATGAGCATAATACTGACCAGCGGCGAGCGAGGCGGCTCCTGGAAAGCTTCCCAGGATGAGAATATGCGTTCGGACGTCGAGAACCGGCGCCAGTCCGATGAGAGTAGGGACGGTTGCATTCTGCATGCGGACATTGTAACGCTCGTCTGCAATGGATCTTGATACCTGATCGCGATGGCGCTACCTTGGTAGCACCTCACTCAATGATATATATCATGTCGACAACATCACTCAAGCTTCCCGATGAGCTCAAGCAGCGAGCAGTCAACGCGGCCCAGGAACTTGGCATCAGTCCGCATGCGTTCATGGTCGATCCAATCCGCCAGGCTGCTCACGCTGTCGAGCAGCGTGCTGCCTTCGTTGTGCAAGCGCGTCAAGCAAGGCAGGAGATGCTGGAAAATGAAGATGGATATGCGGCTGATGACGTACGGGCGTATCTACGGCCCCGTCTCGAGGGTCGCCAGGCTACGAAGCCATCCACCAAGCCATGGCGCGAATAAGCTACTCCAGCCGTGCGCTGACTGACCTTGAACGTATCAGTGATTTCCTTGCGCCTGAAGGCCCGGCTGCACAGCTTGAAGCACTGGATCTGATTGATGAAGCGGTGGACGTTCTCGTCCGGCACTCACTCATCGGTCGCCTGGCAGAGCATGACTTACGCGAACTCATCATTTCGCAGGCAAAAACCGGATGCGTCGCGCTCTACAGTTATGAAACGGACCAGGATGCCATCCTGATTCTCGCTATCCGACACCAGCGTGAGGCCGGTCTCTACGGATAGCACTCCCCCATAAAAAAGCGGCGGTACGCTCGCACGCACCGCCGCAAAGGGCAAACAATCTGCCAGGGGAGATAATTCAAATCACAGCGCTGATCAACGCTGTGCCAGCGTCGCTCCCGCCTGCGGCGCATCCCAGCCACCGCCCAGCGACCGGATCAGCGCCACGGTCGTCAACGCGCGATCGCCGCGCAGCTGCACCGCGCTGCGTTCCACTGCCGCCAGGTTGCGCTGCGCGTCGAGCAGTTCCAGGTAGCTGGAACGCCCCGCGTCATACAGCTTCTGCGCCAGGTCGGCCGAACGCCGCGCCGACACTACGGCGGCGTCGATTTGCGCCGACTGGCCAGCCAGGATGCGCAGGCCGGCCAGGTTGTCCTCGACTTCGGCGAACGCCACCAGCACGCTCTGGCGATAGGTGCCGACCGATTCCTCGAGCGCGGCTTCGCTGCGCACCACGTTGTTGCGGTTGCGGCCACCGTCGATCAGCGGCATCGAGGCCAGCGCGCCCACTACCCACGAACGGCTGCTCCATTTGAAGACTTCCGAGAACACGCCGCCCACGCCGCCGCCGTCGGCGCTGATGGTCAGCGCCGGGAACATGGCGCCGCGCGCCACGCCGATGCGGGCGTTGGACGCTTCCATCGCGCGCTGGGCAGCGACGATGTCCGGTCGGCGCTCCAGCAGCGACGACGGCAGGCCGGCCGGGATCGCCGGCATCAGGCTGGCGTCCAGCAGCGGGCTTGGGCCGGCCACGTAGTCGGCCGCCGGCTTGCCCAGCAGGACGGCAAGCGCATGCTCGGTGGTGGCGCGCTGGCGCTGCACACCGATCGCCTCGGCGCGCGCCGTGGCCAGCTCGGTGCGGGCGCGCGACAGGTCGAACTCGCCGATGTCGCCCAGGTCGAAGCGGCGCTGGGTCACGCCCACGCTTTCTTCACGCAAGCGCACGGTCTGGTCCACCGTCTCGAGTTCGGCGTCCAGCGCGCGCAGCCTGAAATAGGTCTGGGCCACATCGGCCTGCAGCGCCAGCAGCACCGAGCGGAAGTTCGCCTCGGACGTCGCCGCGTCGCCGCGCGCCGCCGACACGCTGGCCGCCACGCGGCCGAACAGGTCGACCTCGTAGCTGGCCGACAGGCGCGCGGTATAGGTGTTGCGCGGCTCGACGTCGCTGCCCTGCGGCAGTTCCGCTTCCAGCGCCGACAGGCGCGAACGCTGGGCGCCGATGCCGATGCCCACTTGCGGGATGCGGTCGGCTTCGGCGATGCCGGCGATTGCCCTGGCCTGCTTGACGCGGCTGGCGGCAACCGCCAGGTTCGCGTTGTTGGCGGCGGCTTCCTCGATCAGCGCGGTGAGCGCCGGGTCGTTGAAGGCCAGCCACCACTGGCCGCGCGGCTGCTGCTCGGCCGGCTGCGCCGGCTTCCAGCGCGAACCGTCGACACCCGCGACTTCCACGTCGGCCGCCGTCGGCGCCTGCGACTCGCGGAAGGCGGTCGGGGTGGCCACTTGCGGCTGGACGAAATCGGGCGTGGCGCAGGCGGTCAACAACAAGGCTGCCAGTAGCGGAGCGACGCCGCGTCGAATGAATGGATTACTCATCTCAATGTACTCCTTCCGCGTTGTGCGCCACTGCTGGCGCCTTCGCAGGTTTTTCAAAGCGCTTGGCCAGCATGCGCAGCAGCACGTAGAACAGCGGCGTCAGGAACAGGCCGAAGAAGGTCACGCCCAGCATGCCCCAGAACACGGCGATGCCGATCGCGTGGCGCATCTCGGCGCCGGCGCCGCTCGAGAACACCAGCGGCACCACACCGGCGATGAAGGCGATCGACGTCATCAGGATCGGACGCAGACGCAGGCGGCTCGCTTCCAGCGCGGCGTCGATCACGCTGCGGCCATGGTCTTCCAGCTCGCGGGCGAATTCCACGATCAGGATCGCGTTCTTCGAGGCCAGTCCCACCAGCACGAACAGCGCAATCTGGGTGAAGACGTTGTTGTCGCCGCCCGACAGCTTCACGCCGGCCAGCGCGCACAGGATCGACATCGGCACGATCAGGATCACCGACAGCGGCAGGGTCCAGCTTTCGTACTGGGCGGCCAGCACCAGGAACACCAGCAGCACGCACAGCGGGAACACATAGATCATGGTGTTACCCGACAGGATGTCCTGGTAGGTCAGCTCGGTCCATTCGTACGACACGCCCTTCGGCAGCGTCTCTTTCGCGATCTGTTCCATGATGGCTTGCGCCTGGCCCGACGACACGCCAGGTGCGGCGCCGCCATTCATCTCGGCCGCGACATAGCCGTTGTAGCGGGTCACGCGGTCAGGACCATAGGTATCCTTCACGCGCATCACCGACGACAGCGGAATCATCTCGCCGCTATTGCTGCGCACCTTCAGCTGCTCGATCTGCTCGCGATGCGAACGGAATTCGGCATCGGCCTGCACGCGCACCTGGTAGGTGCGGCCGAACTGGTTGAAGTCGTTCACGTACACCGAACCCAGGTTCACTTGCAAGGTCTGGTTGATCTCGGACAGCGGCACGCCCAGCTGCTTGGCTTTCACGCGGTCGATGTCGGCGAACAGCTGCGGCACGTTGATCTGGAAGCCGGAGAACACGCCAGCCAGTTCCGGGGTCTGCCAGGCGCGGCCCTGCAGGTTCTGCACCGCCTTGTTCAACTCGTCGTAGCCAACGTTGCCGCGGTCTTCGATCATCATCTTGAAGCCGCCGGTGGTGCCCAGGCCGTTCACCGGCGGTGGGGACAGCACCAGCACGAACGCACCTTCGATGGCGCCCATGCGCTTGTTGATCTCGGCGGCGATGCCTTCGGCGCTGGTCTCCTTCGAAGTACGTTCCTTGAACGGTTTCAAGCCGACGAAGACGATGCCGGCGTTCGGTGCATTGGTGAAGCCGTTGATCGACAGGCCCGGGAAGGCGATCGACGATTCAACCCCCGGGATCTCCTTGGCGATGTCCGACATCTGGCGGATCACGGCGTCGGTACGGTCGAGCGAAGCGGCGTCGGGCAGCTGGGCGAAACCGATCAGGTAGGCTTTATCCTGTTGCGGCACGAAGCCCGGCGGCACCGCCTTGAACATGAACACGGCGGCCACTGCCAGCGCCAGGTAGACGCCGATGGCGGCGGTCTTGCGGCGCAGGACGCCCTTCACGCCGTGCTCGTACTTCTCGGACGAACGGGCGAAGAAGCGGTTGAACACGGCGAAGAAGCGGCCGAACACGGCGTCGATCATGCGCGTCAGGCGGTCCTTCGGCGCGTCATGCGGCTGCAGGATCGAGGCCGACAGGGCCGGCGCCAGGGTCAGCGACACGAAGGCCGAGATCACGGTCGAGATCGCGATGGTCAGGGCGAACTGGCGGTAGAACTGGCCGGTCAGGCCCGCCACGAAGGCGATCGGCACGAACACGGCGCACAGCACCAGCGCAATCGCGATGATCGGACCAGACACTTCCTTCATCGCCTGGATGGTCGCGTCATGCGGGGTGAGCCCATACGCGATATTCCGTTCGACGTTTTCCACCACCACGATCGCATCGTCGACCACGATGCCGATCGCCAGCACCAGGCCGAACAGCGACAGGGTGTTGATCGAGAAGCCGAAGGCCAGCATCACGGCGAAGGTACCGACCACCGAGACCGGCACCGCCAGCAGCGGGATGATCGAGGCGCGCCAGGTTTGCAGGAAGATGATGACGACCAGCGCCACCAGCACCACGGCTTCGAGCAGGGTCTTGATCACCGAATCGATCGATTCGCGCACGAACTGGGTCGGGTCATACACGATCGAATACTCGACGCCCTGCGGGAAGTCCTGCGCCAGCGTATCCATGGTGGCGCGCACGTCGGCGGACAATTGCAAGTCGTTGGCGCCAGGGGCGGCGAAGATCGGAATCGCCACCGCCGACTTGTTGTTCAGCAGCGAGCGCAGTGCATACGAGCTGGAACCGAGTTCCAGGCGCGCCACGTCCTTGAGCAGGGTCGTGCCGCCGTCGGCATTGGTCTTGAGGACGATGTCGCCGAACTCCTCGACGCTCTGGAGGCGGCCAGTGGTGTTGACGGTCAGCTGGAAGTCGGCGTCCTTGGCCGGACCCTGGCCGATCACGCCGGCCGCGACCTGCACGTTCTGTTCGCGGATCGCGTTGACCACGTCGCCCGAGGTCAGGTTACGCTCGGCCACCTTCTGCGGATCTAGCCAGACCCGCATCGCGTACTCGCCAGAGCCGAACAGCTGCACCTCGCCCATGCCATTGATGCGGGCCAGCTGGTCCTTGACGTTCAGCACCGCGTAGTTGCGCAGGTACAGGTCGTCGTATTGGCCATTGGGCGAATTC
>DDKG01000371.1:0-3314 GCA_002339265.1 Massilia sp. UBA2604
TATCTCATCTCGACTTGCATCTCATGGCTTCTCCTCAATCCCTGTCCAGGCTGAGCGCCCCGATCGACCTGTCCCGCGTGCGCGAGCTGTTCGCGCGTCCTGAACGCATCGCCCCGTCGGACTTCCTGCGCCGCGAGATCGCGGAACGGATGCACGAGCGCCTGAGCCTCGTCAAACTCGTTCCCAAGCAGGTGCTGGATGCGGGTTGCGGCGCCGGGGCCGACCTGGGCTTGTTGCAGAAGACCTACCCGGCGGCCCAGATCGTGGGTCTCGACGGGGCAGGGGCCATGGCCCGCGTGGCCAGGGGGCCGGCGGCGACCGGCGGCGCGCTGAATCAGCTGTTGACCCGCCTGATGCCGGCCAAGGCCGGTGTCGACGTGCTGTGCGGAGACTACGGCAACCTGCCGCTCGGCCCAAACTCGGTCGACCTGCTGTGGTCGAACCTGGCTCTGCACTGGCACCCGCTGCCCGACCGCGTGTTCGCCGAATGGCGCCGCGTGCTGCGGGTGGAGGGGCTGCTGATGTTTTCCTGCTTCGGCCCCGATACGTTTACCGAAGTACGCGACGCCTTCGCCGCGCTCGATGCCTACCCGCACACCTTGCCCTTCGTCGACATGCACGATTTTGGCGACCAGCTGGTCGGCGCCGGCTTTTCGACGCCCGTGATGGACATGGAGCGCATCACCGTCACCTACGACACCCCGCAGGCGCTGTTGGCCGACGTGCGGGCGCTGGGCGGCAATCCGCTGGAGTCGCGCCGTCGTGGCCTGATCGGACGCGCGGCCTGGCAGCGCGTGCTCGACGCGCTGGAGGCGCAGCGCCGGCCGGACGGCAAGCTCGGCCTGACCTTCGAAGTCATCTACGGCCACGCTTTCCGCCCGGCGCCGCGCACCACCGCCTCGGGCGAATCGATCGTGCGTTTCCAGCCCCGCAAGCCCTGATCATTCAACCTGCATGGTCGAGTTGGCAATAGTCCCGATTTTCCTTGAATAAAAATTAGTGCTTTAGATATAATCAATTGCTATTTTTTTCGTCTGACCAATAGAATCGCTTAAAAAAGCGGCACATTCAGGCGAAAAGTAGAAAAAAGAATTGCAGCAGTCGCAGAGTCGCCCGGGTCCTGGCAGCAACGTATTGCCAGGTGGGCGAGATGGTTTCCCACCATTCCGCAGCGCAATTACGCGGGACGACCCGGCAAGCCCTCTGTGACCAGTACGGAGCGGCAGCGGTTCGTTCACGGAATTGCTGGCCCGTTAAAAATATTCTTATTTTTTTGGGTGGTTGGGGACATACATGACATATGCAACGCGACTTAAGGCCGTGCTGTCCGGCTTTGCCGTACTCGCAGTAGCTGTTTCCGCGCCGGGATGGGCGCAGCAACAGCCGATCACAGGCCGGCCTCTCGAGCACCAGCTCAATATGCAGGCCCCCGTCACGCAGGTTGGCGCCGACATCTATTCCCTCCATAACTGGATGATGGTCGTCTGCCTGGTGATCTTCGTCGGCGTGTTCGGCGTCATGTTCTACTCGGTGTACAAGCACCGCAAATCCCTCGGCCACAAACCCGCCACCTTCCACGAATCCACCGCCGTCGAGATCGCCTGGACCGTGGTGCCGTTCCTGATCGTCATCGGCATGGCGCTGCCCGCGACCAAGACCGTGGTCGCCCTGAAGGACACCTCCAACGCCGACCTCACCATCAAGGCCACCGGCATGCAGTGGAAGTGGGGCTACGACTACCTGAAAGGCGAGGGCGAAGGCATTTCCTTCCTCTCCAATCTCGCCACCCCGCGCTCGCAGATCGGCGAGCCGGGCGTCAAGCCTACCGAGGCGCGCACCGAGAACTACCTGCTCGAAGTCGACAACGAGATGGTGGTCCCGGTGAACAAGAAGATCCGCATGGTGTTCACCGCCAACGACGTCATCCACGCCTGGACCATTCCCGCGTTCGCGATCAAGCAGGATGCCATCCCCGGTTTCGTGCGCGACGGCTGGTTCCGCGCCGAGAAGACCGGCGTCTACCGCGGCAATTGCGTCGAGCTGTGCGGCAAGGACCACGCCTTCATGCCGATCGTGGTGCGCGTGGTAACCGACGCCGAATACACCGCCTGGGTCGAAGGCAAGAAGAAGGAAATGGCGGCCCTGGCCGACGATCCGACCAAGACCTGGACCATCGACGAGCTCAAGACCCGCGGCGAGCAGGTCTATGCCGCCAACTGCGTGGCCTGCCACCAGGCCAACGGCAAGGGCGTGCCCGCCGCCTTCGCGGCGCTGGACGGTTCGCCGAACGTGCTGGGCGACAAGTCGCACCAGATCGATATCCTGCTCAATGGCCAGAAGACCGGCAGGTTCCCGACCGAGATGCCGGCCTGGAAACAGTTGTCCGATACCGAGATCGCCGCCGTGATCACCTATACCCGCAATACCTGGTCGAACAAGGCTGCGGAGAATATCGTTCAACCGGCCGAAGTCCTGGCCGCACGCAAATAATGCAGGGGTAACGACATGAGCACCACGACGATCGATCACGGCCACGACCACGCGCACGGCCACGACCACGCGCACGGCCACGACCACGCCCACGACGAACATCACGAGCATCCGCACGGCTGGCGCCGCTGGCTGTTCGCCACCAACCACAAGGACATCGGCACGCTGTATCTCTGGTTCTCGTTCATCATGCTGCTCTCGGGCGGCGTGCTGGCGCTGATGATCCGCGCTGAGCTTTTCCAGCCCGGCCTGCAATTCGTGCGTCCTGAATTCTTCAACCAGCTCACCACCATGCACGGCCTGGTGATGGTGTTCGGCGCGATCATGCCGGCCTTCGTCGGCTTCGCCAACTGGATGCTGCCGCTGCAGGTGGGCGCCTCGGACATGGCGTTCGCCCGCATGAACAACTTCTCGTTCTGGCTGCTGCCGCCGGCCGCGCTGCTGCTGGCCGGTTCCTTCCTGGTCCCGGGCGGCGCCACCGCCGCCGGCTGGACCCTGTATGCGCCGCTGTCGACCCAGATGGGCGTCGGCATGGACATGGCGATCTTCGCCATGCACATCATGGGCGCCTCGTCGATCATGGGTTCCATCAACATCATCGTCACCATCCTGAACATGCGCGCGCCGGGCATGACCCTGATGAAGATGCCGATGTTCTGCTGGACCTGGCTGATCACCGCCTACCTCTTGATCGCCGTGATGCCGGTGCTGGCCGGGGCCATCACCATGACCCTGACCGACCGCCACTTCGGCACCTCGTTCTTCAATGCCGCCGGCGGCGGCGACCCGGTGATGTACCAGCACATCTTCTGGTTCTTCGGCCA
>DDKG01000371.1:3483-4556 GCA_002339265.1 Massilia sp. UBA2604
CGGTGCCGACCGGCGTGAAGGTGTTCAACTGGGTCGCCACCATGTGGAAGGGCTCGATGACCTTCGAGACGCCGATGCTGTTCGCGGTCGGCTTCATCTTCGTGTTCACCATGGGCGGCTTCACCGGCCTGATCCTGGCCGTGACGCCGATCGACATCCAGGTGCATGACACGTATTACGTGGTGGCCCACTTCCACTACGTGCTGGTGGCGGGCTCGCTGTTCGCGCTGTTCGCCGGCTTCTATTACTGGGCGCCGAAGTGGACCGGCCATATGTATCCTGAAGGCCGCGGCAAGATCCACTTCTGGCTGTCGCTCATCACCTTCAACATCACTTTCTTCCCGATGCACTTCCTGGGCCTGGCCGGTATGCCGCGCCGCTACGCCGACTACGCGGTGCAGTTCACCGACTTCAATATGATCGTGTCGATCGGCGCCTTCGGCTTCGGCTTCAGCCAGGTGTACTTCCTGTTCGCGGTGGTGCTGCCGACCATCCGCGGCGGCGCCAAGGCGCCTGCAAAACCATGGGAAGGCGCGGAAGGCCTGGAGTGGACCGTGCCGAGTCCGGCGCCGTTCCACACCTTCGAGAACCCGCCGCTGGTGAAATGATGAGCCCGAGTAAACCCAATAATCTGCGCACCGCCCTGTGGGTGGGCGGGCTGGCGCTGTTCTTTTTCGTGAGCGTCTTCGTCAAGTTCACCTTGCTCAGCTGAGGCCGGCCATGAACAACCGTCTGCTCCGCCTGAACCGCACGATGCTCGGCAAGTTGATCGTGGTGGCGATCGCGATGTTCGGTTTTGGCTATGCGCTGATTCCGGTCTACCGCCAGGTGTGCGAGGTGCTCGGCATTAACGTCATCACCCAGAAGGGCGAGTTCGTGGCGGCGCCGACCAATACCCAGGTCGACAAATCGCGCACCATCACGATCGAGCTGGACGGTAATTCGCAGGGACCGTGGCGCTTCCGCCCGACCACGCGCAGCATCGACGTGCACCCGGGCGAGCTGGCCACCGTCTTGTACGAGGTGGTCAACACCCAGGGAAGGGCGGTCAAGGCCCAGGCGATCCCGAGCTA